>NZ_JANIBO010000003.1 GCF_024506395.1 Cetobacterium sp. NK01 | reverse complement strand
TTTATATCACCACTTCATATATAAATTTTAAATTTTTATTATAATCTTCTGCCAATTCTAATACTAAATTAATTTTATTACCTATTATAGCCACCTCTTCTATCTCTTTTTTATCAAAAGATAGATTCAATTCTATTCCATTCTCTTTAATATTTTTATAATTATCAGTAATTAAAAAATCATCGGTTTCCTTTCCTTCTCCATCAATAGCAGAAATCTTTAAGGAACACTTTGAATATTTTTTTATCTCCTCTACTCCAGTTAAATCTAAAAGTAACTTCTCTTTATCTTTTGAAATTTTTCTTTTTGCACTTCCACTTGCTAATTTTACAAACTTTCTCTCTTTACCGTTTACTTCTTTATTAATTGTTCTTTTACTAGGAATTTTTTCTTCCACTCTTTGGTCTTCATAGTCAGAAGAACTAGTTATCGGTTTATTTGAACTTTCTTTAGTTTTTGAAGGAGTTGATTTAGCTACTATGCTACCATCTGAAGATATTTCAAAATCTCCCGTTGAAGTTTTAGTTAAAATTAGCTCCTCTATTTCATCCTCTTCATCTATTTTACTACTATTTCTATCTCCTTTTTCTGATATTTTAATTATTGATTTATTTTCTTTATCAATTTTTTTAAAATTATAGTTCATTTCATAAATAATATCTGAAGTATCAATTTTTCCATCAGCAGGATTTAACTCTTCTAATTTTTTAGAAACAACTTTACCTATTTCACTATCTAAATTATTTAAAAATCTAACTGCATTTTGTTTAAATACCTTATCTTTTATATGTTCAGATGAAAGTTGAGTATGTGCTTCATTCTCTAATGATTTTAAGAATATATCTTCTTCTATGCTTTTAGAGACTAATACAATATTAAAAGCTGAAGATGAATAACCTTTTATTGATTTTTCAGCCACCTTCATCCCATTGGTTCTAAAAACACAATATCTAGCTACCTTCAATCCATCTACAATATCTAAATACATATCAAAAAAATGCTCTTTTCCATTTTTATCAAAAATTTTCAACTCTGTTTTATCTTGATTTTTAAAAGTCTTAAAATATAAAGGACTTAAATTTGAATTTCTATTAAAATCTTTTAAGTTTTGTTCATAATACATCTCATTTAAGATAATATCTTCCAAGCTTTCACTATCTATTTTTTGATTAGAAACATTCACTTCCAACTCTTTATTTAATATACTAATGAAAAAACTATCACAAACACTTTTTGTAATCTCATTAGCATCAAAAAATTCATCTTTTACAAAGGGAATTACAACTTTTAACCCTCTAGTTTCTTTAGAAAAAATTGAGTGAACATCTTCATTTTTATAAGCTTCAAATCTATCCACTTTAAAATTTGCAAAATAGCCAGTTCCCAAAAAATTTCTTCCGTCATAAGAATGATCTATAAGCTCACAAGTTCCACCTAAATACATCTCTTCTAAATCATCCTTAGTTGCAAAATACATTGTTGCAATATCTGAAGCTGCATTTGATGCTATTTTTCCTATTCCGTGGGATCCACCTCTTTGAGCTTCTTTCTCTTCATCCTCATCCTCTGCATGAAAACCTTTACTATATGCATATGCTACATATGGAGATTTTTCTTTCGTTGCACCTGACAAACCTTTTGTATTTGAATCCTCTACTATCATTACATTGCATTTTTCATTTTTAACAACGTCTTGCATATTTGCTATTGTTTGTCTTGAATATTGATTTTCTCCTTTTAACGAATCGATTCTTACTTTTAAACACTCAATTCCTGGAAGATCTCTTGTGTATATCTCCTTTAAATCTACATCAATTTTTACAGGATTTTCATCATCTAGTTTTGCATCACATGAATTTTGTATATTCTCTCTAATAACTCCAGCTATTCCATGTTTATCAAAATCAGACATAGATTGATTAAACTTATAATTTGAACAAATATCTGTATTATTGAAATGCCATTTTTTCATGATAGTCTCCTTTTAATTATTTAAATCTTATTTATTTTATATTTTGTTATTTATCTACTTTTAAAATCGAAAAATCCCTTTATAATAAACAGATTTTTGTTTTTTATCTGTCTAATATAAAGGGAATAAATATCTAATTTATACTTTTTAGTTTCTTTTCAACCTCTTTAGATAACTCTGTTGCTTCCTGTCTTAATTTTTTTAACTCTTTTTTTTCTTCAGGTGTTATATTCAGATTTGATTCATCTACATTTAAACTTACAGTTATTAGATTTTCTAATCCTACTATCATTTTAATATTTTCTTCTATATTATTTTCCTTCAATGTTTCTTTTAATAAATTCATATTCTCTTTTATCATAGGAATGTTACTTTTGTCTTCAAATTCATAACCACCAGTAATTAAACCTAAAGTTTTTACTCTTCCACTAGCATAATAAGTTACTCCACTTTCCTCTGAATTAACCCAATCTAAATCTATAGTCGAATATTGGCTTGACTCTTTTTGGGGAGTTGATATCTCTTTTGAATTTTTAACTATATAATCTAATTTTTTATAAAGTTGAGATAAATTAATTACATCCTCTAAAAACTTAGGTGTATAATTTAAAACTATATTATTTACCGACTCTAAATTATTATTTTTTTCTAAGTCATAAGTATCTTCTAACTTAATATTAAAAATCTCTTTTTCATCCTCTTTATTTATAAATTGAATTAAATTGCCACCTTTTTTAGGTAGAAATAAAGTTATCTTTGTTTCTTTAGAATTCACTAAAATATTATCAAATATAACTACTTCCATATCTCTTATTGGTTCAAACGCATATAGAGAATCCCTTATTTCAACAAACTTTTCAATAATTTTTAAATACTGCTCATACTCTATCTCTATACTATTATATGGTGTACTAAGATATATATATGGTTTTATATTATTCAAATCTATTGATATTACAGAAAATAAACTATTTTTTTTACTTAAAGTTCTAAACCAATAACTATTTTCTTCACTTATTCCTATTGCCGTATTATCATATAAAAACTCATATCTTAACTCGGTTGAATAATTGTATAGTAATTTTAATCTTTCTTGAACTTTTTTTAATTCATTTAAAGATTTTTCATTAAAAATAGTCTTTGATACTTTTGTTTCCGAAACTTGATTTACTTTATTTTCTTGCTTTAACTCTTGTGTTTTACTTTCCTCGCCTTTACAACCTATTAAAAAAGCTAATAAACAAATTCCTAGTAATTTTTTTCTCATTTTTTCCCCTTACGTAAATCATTTTTATTTATTAAATATGTATTATACTTTCTAAAATATATTTCTCTTATATAATTTAAATACCTAGCTCTGCCCTTATTCTATTATTCTTTTTAGATTTTTTGAAATTATATATAAAAATTATTATTCCTACAATAGTTCCTATTGGAACTAAAAATAATAAACAAAAACTAATAAAATAAAGTATTCCAGATTTTACTCTTGATAAAATTTTATTGCTAGATCCTACTTTTTTAAAATCTTTTTCAATTTTTTCTTTCAACTTTTTTATTTCTTCTAATTTTTTATTTTTTATTTTTTCTTCAATTAAAAAATTAATAACTGTTTGATAAATATCATTTATCTCTTTCAAAGAAGAAGTCTTTTTTAAAACTAAATTAATTTCTCCCATTTTTTTTATCTCTTCTGAATACTCATTTTTTACTTTATTTATCTCTTCTTTTGTATCAAATATAAAATCAAATTCTTTTAAAGTTCTATATTCTTTATCAAAACTAACAATTTTATCCTCTATTTCTTTTAATGTTTTAGTATATAAACTTTCATCAAGAGAAATTTTTAATTCATCTCTGTATATTTTTAATTGTTGTTTAGAATTTATACAAGCTTCTTCTGTTGTCAAATCTAAGTCTTTAACTTGTTTTTTAAATATGCTTAAATTAAGTTGATCCAATTGCTGTTTAAGCTTATTCAATTCTAAATCAATACCTAGTTCAGAATAAAAATTCAATATTTTTTCCTTTAATATTAACAGCTCCTCTTTTGTTGATGAGCTTTTATATCCTTTCCAAATCTCTTCTGATAAACTTGCAACAATATCTGGAATTATATCAAAATTAAGCCAAGTAGTAAGCTTAGATAATTCTTTATTTTTATCTCCATAATGTTTTAAAATGTATTCATATACACCATAATTATAAGGGTCTAGAGTAAATATTTTAACTATATTTTCTTCTCTAGTGGTTTCATTAAATTTAGGAAGATTATTACAAATTGCATTTGCTTGTTTTTCATCACTTACACTAATTTTTCTCTTTATTCCTAATAGTTCTGTTAAAACTTCATGAATATAAAATACTGAATTTTCAATTCCAGCAACAAGAATTTCTTTATTTTCTTTATTTGAATATAAAAGTCCTTTTTTTCCAGCTTCAACTACACTAGAACCAATTTTTGCAATACCATTAATAGTTCCATGAACAGCTCCTGTTGCTAGATTTAAAGTCCCCGCTTTTGTTGCACTCTTAAGTGCTCCTCTTATACCAAATCCTACCCCTATCCAACGTGAACGATTTTGACGTCTACTTCTTCTATAATTATCTAATTGCTCTGTGTTTAAAATAATTTGTAAGTATTGCTCATTAACTTCGTCAAATGAATTTTGCCAATCTGAGATTATTCTTTCTCCAAATTTTTCTAGAAAATATTCTGAATCATACATTGATATATCATTCTTTATTAAAATATCTACAGCATACTCCATTGCTTCTACGATAATACTTGCTCCATCCTCTAATCCAATTTCAGAAAACTTTTCAATACTTCCATAAGAGTTATATAAATTTAAATATTTTTGACCCAGCCTTAAAGCTTCCGCATGAAATACTTTTCTAATTTCGATATAATCTATATCATCTTGAGTAAAAATAATTTCCCTATTAGCTATTTTAAAAACTTTGTTCATTTATTCCCCCTGTATTTATTCTCTTGTTTTCGTTTACTAACTATAAATTATACTCTCAAAGTTATATTTTATCTATTTGAAAATTTTTTTATTTTTTTTAAATTTTCTTCTATATTAAATTTTTGGAAAAAAAGACTAATATTTTAAGACTAAATAATTTACGAGAAAAATTATAACAATAATATTTGAGTTCCATAAAGAGTAATTCCTTAAGCAATAAACAAATATTCCTAAAGATTCAATGACTCTCCTTTTGTCAACTTTATTATCTTGAGATATTTTTTTAGCTAGTAGTCAATTTATAATAATACTATTTCACTTAGTAGAAAATTTAAAATAAAAAACTCCCTTTGAAATAAACAGACTTGTATTTTATCTGTCTACCACAAAAGGAGAGTATTTTTAATTTCTTAAATTATATTATATTAAAACTGACTTAATGCATCTCTAATTGCATTTCTCAAAGAAAACTCAACAGCATTATTTATATTAACTCCCAAATCTCCAAATAGCAAAAGAAAGTTTTTTTCATTTTTACTAGTTACTGCATTTCCATTTTTTATTTTAATTACTCCTGTTTCATTATCTACAAGTTTTACTTCTAAAGAAGTTTCAACATAAAAATCTGCATCTGTATATATTATTGGAATCCATATTCCACCACTACTAATTTGCATATTAACTATTTTTATATATACATTATATTTAGCAGGAATCATTTTAGTTTTTAAAGGTACATTCGTCATCTGTTTAGAAAATATATGTTCCTCTACTACACTTTCCATTTCATTTCTTTCAACAACATTAAATCCACTATTACTAAACTCACTTTGGGCTATAGTTAACAAACTTTTTCCAAATGTTTTTTCTAAATTTTTCTCATTATCATATGAACTGGTAAAAGATACTATGTTTACAGTCCTACCTTGTCCTATTTTTACTGATTGTATTTTTGTATAATCGTTTTTTACAACCTTTGGAGTTTTATACCCACACCCTAAAGCTAATAGCATTATAACTACTAAAAGCAACCTATTTATTGATCCTTTTAACATAACCTCCCCCTTAATTTACATCATTTTTATATAACTACATGAATTTAAAACAATTCCTTTTATTTTTTACAAGAAAAATCCTATCTAAAGTTTTTTATCGTCAATATAAATAAAAAGAGATTGATTAAAAAATCAACCTCTTGCTTTATTATTTTTCAATTTTTAAAGTATAATATTGATAAAAATTACTTATAACAACATCAAATACAAAGCTTTTTAATTCATCTATTCCTTCTATGACATATTCATAAGGAATATCTGCAAGCTCTTCTCCTATGTTAGGCTTTACATCTGACATAAAGCTTTTTAAATGCTTTCTAATATCTAGATATATCTCTTCCAAAATCCTATTTTTTTCTTTATTGTTCTCATAAAATGATTCATAAAGATTATAAGAATTTTTTTCTAATAATTCTAATTTAGAGAGCTCTTTTTTTATCTTTTTTTTCCAACTCCATCTTAAAAGAAAAAATGGTTTATTTAACTCTAAAGTTTTTAGCTCTTTTTTTATTTCTTTAAAATCACTTTCATAAAGCTCCAAATCTTCTTTAGAGAAATCTCCAGTTATACTACTTTCAAAATTTTTATTAAATAAAATTTTTGAAAATTTATGTACTTCTTCTTTTAAAGAATCAATATCATTAGTAAGTTTTTTAGCATCTGTTTCCAACTTTCTTTTTGGAATATCAATTACTGCTTTATTAAAAAACTCCATAACTTTTTTTATAATATACACAAAAGTCTTTTCATCATAATTTTCTCTAAAAACTTTATAATAAGTCACTGCAAAATCCGCTGCTATTTTTGCTGTTATCTCATTTTTTACAGAAATATCATTTTTTATGAGATAGCATTTTTCTGTTATTTCATTTTGAGCATCTATCATTCTAATTTTAATCCTTTCCATTTATTTAATTTAAAATTTCCAAAAATAATATCCAATGGCTGCCACTCCTGAAATTATTCCAGATGCAGCTACTAAAATACCAAGTATTTTAGGTATAGTGTCTATCTCTATCCATTTTATATCATAACCATAATGTCTAAGTTTTTTAGCCAGCTCTTTAAAGTTTTTAACCTCATATGTTGACGTTTTTTCTTTTAATCTTTGCTGAGATGTACCTATTTCAGATTCAACTATTCTATTATATCTATTCTTATCTAAAAGTTCTATTCTCATACTTTTATCTTTTCTTATAGTTAGTGATATTATATTTTTCCCTTCTAAAAAAATAAATATTATATTATCAATTTTTTCTATTTTATTAAAACGTACCCTCTTGTATTTTTTAAAAAAATTTCTAGCTTTATTAGGCAGCGCTTCAAGCATCTTCTCTTTTACAGCTTCTCTTAACTTTTCATCGAAAGCTTTCATATCAATATATCTTGATAACTCCAAAATAATAGGAGCTAACTTATTTAATATTTCAGGATTTTCCAATTTTTTTACAACATCTTCATAGATTTTATATTCTATTTTTATCTCTATTGGAAAACTCCACTCTGTATATAAATTTTTAGACTCTTTTATTATAAACTCTATAAAGCTTTCTTTTGTTACTGCTAAGTTATCTCTTGAATACCCTTCAATTAATTTCTGGATTTTTTCATCCTCTAGCTCATCTTCATAAAGATATAAATAAAGTTTAAAAGCATCTCCTTTTGTAAGAACCCTTAAAGGTGTTGCAGCAAAAAGAATCTCCTTTATATTCTTTTTTATATCAGCACTTCCATATTTAAATAATTTATTATTTTTTAAATTAGAAAATATTGTGTGGATATTCCTCTCCTTTATAAATCTCTTATCTATATTATTCAAATATGTATTTAGTTCACTCTCATTTTGAAAAGTTTCTATTTGTTCTCTAACTTTCAATAATTTTTCCAACTCTTTTTGTGATGCATTTGGTATTTTTATCATAACCTAAATATCTCCCGAAGAATTTTTTAACATTTTTTGAATATCTAGTCTATATTTAATAGTAACTCTTCTACTTTTATTTCTATCTACAATCTTCTTATTAGAATCTTGATATACTAGATTAGCATTACTTTTTCCATTAGATGATAAATATATTTTTAGTTTTTTCAATCTCTCTTCACCTAATGTTTCTATTAAGTATGGATCGCTATATATAAATCTAGCCACTTCATAAGCTCTTTTTTGTGATAAATCCAGATTATATAGGTAGTTTCTTTGAGGATCTTTAGAACCTAAATCATCTGTATGACCTTCTATTGTTAGCTGCTCTAAGAAATTTACAACTGTTTCATCATCTACAAAGGTAGAGAAAAATTTAGGTAAAATCTTTTGTAATTTCTCCTTACCAATCTCTTTTAACTGCCATTCATTAATACCAAAAAGAACACTATCATCTAGTATTAGCTCTTGATTTATCGTGTCTATTTTTATATCTTTATCATCTTTAAATGACTCTAATAATTTTTGATTAATTCTCTGATGTAATTCCTCTATCGTTGCTTCTTTTCTTTCTAAAATTCTTATTTGATTTTTAGATTTTTCCAATTCTAATTTTAATCTTTTTATAATCTCTTCATATTCTTTTAATTTTTGAGTCAATTCTTCCACTTTAAGCTTTAAAAATTTATTCTCTATTTTCAGCTCTCTATTTTCAACTTCTAATCTTTTTAATCTTTCTGGATCTGATCTTAAATGTTCTTTTACATATAATAATACAAATATTAAAAGAACTCCCATTATTAAATCACTTATAGATAAAAAGAATTGATTGTTATCATTAAATTTTATTCTTTTTTTCATTTATACAATTCCCTTCTATTCATCCTTTGGAGTTAACATCTCTTTCATATTTATTATTATATCTTTTATCTGACCAGTTACATTAGAAACTGTTGTATCATACTCATTTAATGCTTTTCCTATTTCACTTTCTAATTTCTCTTGGTTTTTAGTAATTTTAATATGTTGAGCTTCAAAATCTTTTCTTCTATCTTCCATACCGTCTACAATTAACTTTATATTGCTTTCCATAGTTTTATCTAATTCAACTATGTTTCCTGAATTTTTATCAAGTAATTCATTTGTCATATTTAAAAGATTTTCATTTTTAGTAAATACATCTATCAAACTTTCTTTTAGTGTTGAATTTATATTTTTGTACTGCTCTATTAAATTTACAGTCGTTGTATTTAGTGCTAGGCAATTTTTATTTGTAGTTTCTTCAAGAGCTGTATAATTTTTAGATGTTGTAGTTGTTAAAACACTTATACTCTGCTCAATCTCTTTTTGTAAATCTCCCATTCTATTTAATGAAAGCAAGAAATTCTCAGTTCCCTTCATATATCTATCATATTCTTGCATTGATTTTTGAGCATTTTCAAATATAGAGCTGCTTACTTCATTCATAGTTTTGAATCTATTAACTACTTTTGGAAGCTCTTTTATAACTCCTTCAAATATATTATTATTTGCTTCCAATCCATTTTTTGTTTCTGTTAAAGAGTTTTGAAGCTCTTTAAAAGTATTTATTAAATCTTGATTAAATATTTGATTTAATGAACTTGAAACTCTTTTACTTATATCTTGGCTCATATTAGTCATATTTCTATCCATACTTTTTGCAAACGTTCCAAATAATGCATCTTTATTTTTATCTATTGCCGTTGCTACTGAGTCACCTAACTCTCTTGTTAATGTTTCGCTTAGTTTTTTTATATTTCCCTCTATATTCATTAAAATATCTGAAGTAGTAGTAGCAGGAAATATTACATCCAAGTTATACTCAATTTTACCAATTTCGCTTACAGATTTTCCTATCCAATTTTTTTGGCATCTTGTATAAAGAATAGAGGTTCCCATTCCAACAAGACTTGTTAAAAAGGCTAAGCTCATTCCAGGAATTATTTTATCTATTATATTTAGCTGTTGACTCGTTGTTGAGTTAAAATCTATTTGACTAAGACTTAAAAATAAACCTAAAAATGTTCCCAAAACTCCAAGACCTACTAATGTAGGCCCCTTCTGATTTAAAGAGTGTAAATTAAAGTTTTTATCTATTAAGCTTATTTCATTAAAGTAATACTCACTTTTTACATCCTGGTAGTCTTTACTTTTTAGCATTTTATTATAGTCTTTTATATTTTCATCAAGATATTTAAACTGTTTTCTTGATAATAAATACTCCTCATACTCTTCATAAAGTTTTTTCAACTCTACTTCTTCCAATTCATTTTTTTGATTTTTAACTAAATCTAAAATATTTAGATAATCCTTTAACTCTGTTGCCAATTCTCTAGTTGGAAGTAAATCTACAAAAGATTTTACTGCATACCCTATTATTAATACACATAATATTATGTTTATAGTTTGTGTATATTCACTCAAATTCCCCATTATATTCATTTCCTCATCCTTTTCTTATATTTTTGACTTTAAATAAGCATACTCTTTATCAAAATCATCCTCTTTTTCGCTATCATTAGTTATCTTTTCATAATATCTTTTTCTAGCATCTGTAAACTTATTATCCCCTAATATTTTATTTAAAACATGTGTTAACTCTTTTATATCTAACTCTTTAGGTAAAGAGTCTAAACCATATTTTAAATACTCTAACTTTTCACTATTTTTAAATTCACTTCTATTCCATATTTTTTTGGGAATCTCTCCATCGTTTAACCAATTTAGATAATCTTGAATCAATCCTAAAATATCTTCAAAATTATCGCTTATAGCTCTTATCAATCCAATATCTTTATGAGAATCCTCTACAAAATATAAATTAAGTTGATTTTCATTATTTTCTTCAAAAATATTTTTAAACTCAGTTTTTGGTATCGTTACTTTAGCTGGTAAAATATGAGCTAAATACTCTGGAGTTGTAAATCCTTCTTCAAAATACTCTAAATTGCTTTCAATATTATAGAAATCCTCTGATACAAAAGTAAATATTTTTACATATTTATAATTTTCAGGAAATACTGTTCTAAAAATTTCATTAAATAAAACTGCCAAAGTTGTTGCAACATTGTTAAAGTTTGAAATTTTTAAATCTTTAGTTTTTAAGTTAATCGATAAAATCTGTCCGTTGTTATAATCTCTTTCAAATCTTTCACCTAAAGACTCCAAAGAGTTATACTTATAATCTTGATTTTTTAGACTTACTCCACCTAAAAATTCATAATATCCAGTTGTCTCTATATCGTAGTTAGCTGATAAAGTCTTTTTTTCTAAAATATAATTTCCATTTTCTACAGTTGCAAATGTGTTTTTTAATTTTGAATCTACCTTATCAATTTTTATCTTATCGTTATTTCTATAAATTATTCTTTTTACTTTTTCAGAAGGAACAATGTTTATTTTTTTATTTATCAAATCGATATTTTCAACTGTATAAGATTTTCCATTGAAACAATGAACTTGTCCTTTTAAATAGTTTTGGTATACGTGCTCATGAGGAACTATTCCATATACTCTTCTTCCAGAATCAATAATTTCAAAGCTTTCAAACCATTTAAAATTAACATTATCTGATATATCTCCACTTAACTTATAGAACTTTACTTCTTCAAAGTCATTCTTTTCCACATTATAAACTCTTTGTGTTTCTACAGTTAAATAATCTCTTTTTAAAAGATCAATATTATAAACATTTAAAAATAATTTCACTAACTCCTCTTCAACGTTTTTAATATTACTTTCAATAGACATCATCTCAATTTTAATATCCTCTTCAGATACCTTAATTTGTGTATTTGTTAATAGCTCTTTTAAATAAGCTGCAACTTTATAACTATTACTCTCTATTTTCGGTGTGTAACCGTAATGAGGAGAGTGTGAAAAATAGTCTATATTATCTATAAAATAATCCCTTAATAAATAATTCTCAGATATTATATTAATAAACACTTCTGAATTTCCTAACGAAGAGAATTTCTTTAGTAATGCTGGAGCATTATATATCTTATCTTCTACAAATAAAATATTTTTATCTCTCTTTTTTATTAAAGATGTTATAGGATTATTAATAATTATATTTCTGTATAAATCGTTTAAATTAGATTTTTTTATAGGCCTATCCTTTAAATGATCCTTTGCAATCTCTACATTGGCTTCATAACTTGAGTACGGTAAATTTCCTTGCTCAACCAAGTTTAGATGTTTAAATCCATAATTCCACGCTAAATAAGAGAGTGTACTAGCTATACCTAATTCAACTTTAGGAACTCCATCCATTATTTCAGTATAATATTCTTTCTTAGGATCTGCTTTCCATATTATTCCATAAAAATCTTTAGGATTAGTGACACCTATATTATGCTCTTTAGCATTTATTCCTAGATTTTTATTTATAGCTACATCTAAATTAGCTGTTCCATTGGATAGTATTATATACTGTGCTCCCTCATCTTCGTTTTTATTAACTTTAAAGTGAGTGTTTAGTATATTACTTAAAATACTTAGCGTTAGTATATTTTCAGCTATTTCATCTAACTTTTCATTTATTACAAAAATAACCAAATCTTTTAATTCATTTTGTTCCTCTTGAATTTTTTCTATAAAATCTTGTTGATATTTTATTATTTCACTTTGAGTTCCTATTAAAATATCCCAATTACTGTGATTTCTCCAATCATCAAATGTTACTATTTTTCTAATGCTTTTTTTATAAAGCTTCTTAAAACAATTTTCAAACCAACCTTTTATTAACTCTCTATTTTCTGAATTTGTATAAAGATCCGTTTCAGCTAGAACTAATATTTTTTTACCCTTTATAATACTTTTTTCCAAGTAGGAGAAAATAAATGGTGAAATCTCCTCATAATTAGAATCTGTTATTATAGTATCCTTACCTTGAAATAGATCCTCTAAAATAGCTAGATATTTAGGTTTTATCTCAAAATTTTTCTTTAAACTAAAATAAACCTCTTCAACATCTTTATTTTTTATATTTTCTTCTACAATTTGAGTATTCTCATTTATAACTTTGTTTTCTTTAAAAACATTGGCCATAACATTAGCAGGCCAAGTTTTTTTATAATCATGGTACAATTCATTGAAACTTTTTGTTTCTTCTTCTGCTATATTTTCACTATTTTTCTTTTGATAATTTTTAACTGTTGATTTATTCTCATTACCATTTAGATAATTATATAATTCAAATGTAAAAATAAACCCAAGTATCAAAAATAAAGGAAGATATGGCACTCCTAATACCTCTTTATGAGGCTTTAATAAGTTTATCTTGTATATTGTCATATAATTTGAAACTATGCTTAAAGCTCCAAAAATAAAGATTAAAATCTTTACTCCATCTCTAAAAAATCTGTAGTGATCTTTTAAATAATATCCATCCTCTAATCTTTCGTAAGGACTATTAGGACTCAAATCTCTTTTTTCATCAGATTTACTTGAAAAAACTTTTAATATAAATTTCTTTAAAATTAATATTGATAGAGTTATAGCCACTGGAACAAAGTATAGTAAATAATAAATAATTATTTCTTTATTTTCAACTTCAAAAAAGCTATCATAGTTAATTTTACTAGAAAAATAAATTGAGCCTCCAAAAGTTGTTAAAATTGCTATTACTAAAAATCCTACATTGCTAATCTGCTTATATCTTTTTCTTTTATCTAAATTTAATAAACTTAGAATAAATAAAACAACTGAATAGATTGATAGCAAACTTAAAAATACATTATCTTTTATAAAATTTATTATAGAATCCATTTTAAACCACCGCCTCACTATATATCTTATCTTCACTTAATGAAATCGAATGACAACCAAATAAATATTGAGGACTTATTAGATTTTCTTGTTGATTTATGTAAATAATAAGATCTTTATATTGAGCAATCTCTATGTATTTACAAGGATTAAATCTACTATTTTCAAAAGGAGCTTTTTTATAATCTAACTCTGGGAGTTTTATATTAAATGTTTCGTTTAAATAATCTTGTTCATCAGTTCCCCTCTTAGCAATATTACTAACTATTCTTTTTAATTCACTAGCATTTTGACAATGTAAATCTATTTGATTCTTATAGTATTCTAAAAGTTCTTGTTGCTCATTTAATTCTTCCTCTTTTCTTTTAGCCAACTGATAATTTTTTTCTGCAATTCTAATCTCTATCTCTTTATCTATATGTTCTTTTTTTAATTCCATTTTTCTAGTTAAAATATTACTATAGTCATTTCTTTCTCTAGTTGCAATATTTAAAAAATTATTTATTTTAGTTTTTAACATACTCAATAGTATTAAAATAATTGCAGATATTATAACTGCTGTCATAACTACATTTGCTCCTATAGCTAAAATACTTTCTATATTTTTATAATATCCATAGATAAAAATTTGAATAAATGATAATGACATTAATTTTACTAAATCTCCGCTTGTTGGACGTTTTTGAAGTAGACTTTTCAAATCGTTTGAATCTAAACTTTTTTCAATCTTTTTTCTCCAATTGTTTTTTATATCAATTTCAATTTTTTCCTCTATAACACCAATCTCTTTTCTTAATTCATCTAATCTTGATTTTTTTTCTGCTACTTCCTGTTCTATTGTTATTTCTACTTCTTTTTTTCCTCTTGGAGTTGTTAAAAATCTATTTTTATTACTTTGATATTCAAATAAAGCTTCACTTGACTTATCTAAATAATCAGAAAATCCTCTTTCAACATCATTAATCCATTCAAAATAAAAATCAATATCATTTGATTTAAACATTTTTCCAAAATTCGGAGTATCAATTTTAGATATGTTTTTTAATACTCCTAAATTGTTAAATGATTCATTTGTTGGAGTATAATATTCAATCTGCAAATTAGATTTTAGACTTTTCTTTTCAGCTTCTATTCTACTTTTTTCTCTACAAAGAATTTCAATATATCTATCAAAAATCATATTATTATAATTTTTTTTGTAGTCTATATTTTCTAAATGGAAATATCTTCCATTATATATATAACTTTCTTTTTTCTCTGCATATTCAACTAAAAATAGAATAAAGTAAGATAATTTAAGAAGATTTTGATTAAATTCTAATGTATTCTTTTTTTCAAAAGGTACTCTAAAAATCTTATAATTGTTCTGTCTTGTTGCTCTTTCTAAACTATAATTCTCTTTTAATAAATCCTTTAATACTTCTCCTGGATTTATAAGTTTTCCCTCTCTTAAAGATTTTTCACTTATAACAATTTCTAATTTCTTTTTTATAAATCTATCTTTAAATCTCTCCCCAACTTGTTTTATAGTTCTTCTATTAACATATATATTATTTGCTTGCTCATCAGCTTTTAAATTTAAAGATTTAAGACCTTCTAATTTCTTTTCGATTATTTCATCAATTATTTTTTCAATTTCAACTCTTATAATCTTTAACTTTTCTATATAAGAACTACTTAAGTTAAATAACTCTTCTCCTGAAAGAGATGGATTGTTTTTAACCCAAAACTCCTCTAATCTTAAAATGTCATTTTTATTAAATAAATACTCATAATAATAACCATCCATTTTTAAAGTAGATAACATTACATTTTTTATATCTAATTTTTTAATAGAATCTACTCTCATCTTAAAATCATGTTCTAAATCATTTCTTAATTTTTTCTTAAAAAGTTCATATTTTTTTATATGACTTCTTACTGCAGAATCATCTATAGATCCTATAATATTTTCATCTATAGCCTCTCTTTTTATTTTTATAAGACTATCAATAGAATAAAAAATCTCTTTTAAAGAATCTACTTTATCCTTTTCTGAATCAGACAATCTTTCATAGTTATTACTTGAAAATTCTACATTCTCTATGTTTTTTACTAATTTTTTCCATTCATTTTCAATTTCTACTAACTCTTCAAAATATATTATAGGAGCAAGAGTATATCCTTTTTTGTCTAACTCTTCAGCTATCGCTGCATTTACATTAAATGGAGTTGAAACAAAGTCTCTTTCTAAATCGTCTATTGTAATAAAGTTTATATAATCAGCTTCTAATCTCTCTTCTGATAATTTATTTAAAAGTTCCTCTTTTATATTTAAAACTCTATTAGTCAGATTCTTATTAAAGCAAATATTTTTATTATCACAAATAGGTACAAGGAATAGTAATTGAAACTCTTTTTTTGATTTTTTTAAATGACTACTGTTATATATATAGTATTTTATTTCATTAAATATATCCTCATTATTCTTAGTTGAAGAGTTTATAATTTTTATTTTTTGTTCTTTTAAATATGGATAAAAATAGAGCTTTGTCAGCTCTATATTATCTATATCTTTATCAAAATTAACTAAAAATGTTATCACTTATTTCACCTATCCTCTAGCTTTGTCTTGAATCAATTCCTTTAAATCCCCATATGTTGATTCTTTCAGTTTTTCAATTCCTAGGCTAGAACCAACCTCTTTTAGAGTTGATTCTACTCTAGCGTGAATTTTATCTTTTAAATCCATTATAAAACCTACTCCCTTATCACTTTCAGTATATTTTGAAGATTCATTTAAAGCTGAGGCTATATAAGAAGCTGATATTTCTGAGGCTGTTGTTTTTCTGTACTCTCCAAAAAATTCAATCATATAATCTTGTGTTTGTTCCATAAATATATTTAATAGTTCCATTATTTTTATTTCTGATTCTTTTCTTTTAGATGGTTCGCTATCATTTACATATCCTATTAAAATATCTATAATATTTCTATTATTCGTTGAATTTGCTAAAGAAATATACTTATGATTTTCTAAACTGTGTCTTTGAAGCTCAAAATCTTCATTCTTTTTATCTTTTACTCTTGTATTAATATCATCTACAAAGTATGGAGCATATCCTAATCCTTCTAATAAATTAGGGTATAAAGTTTTTATCGGTGTATTTCCTATCTCTATTGTCTTTGAACTTCCCTCTCTTTCTTTGAATGTCCAAATTGATTTACCATCATCTTTTCTTTGTTGGATAATATCATATAAAAGTCCATTTATAAAACCTTTTGCTACAGCTTTTTTATCTATGTCAGCTTGCTCATCGTTTATATCTGGCATATAATTTATTAAATGCCATCTTTTATCCAAGTGTGGTGTTACTGTTAATTCGTTTCTATTTAACTTTTCAATTACCTCTTTGTACGCAGAATAATAAACTCCATCCTCTGTTTCTTTTTGTACATTTCCTGGTGCAAATTTATCAAAGTCTTGTGCTCTTAACCCGTGCATTGAAAGATATTTTACTATTTCATACTTAGAAAAACCATTACTTTCTACAGTGTTTTTATTTCCACCATTATTCGAAAATAAATCTTGCTGCTGTTGTTCTGATAAATTTTCTAAAACAGTTGGATTTATTCCCCATAAATCTAAGAAATTAACTCCTTTCTTTTGTGAAAATGGCTTAGCTCTATTTTTTATATTTCTAATATAATTATCTATTGCATTATTTTGTTCTTCACTATAGATACCTTTCAAATCACATTCTTTTCTAATTGCAGTTATTATATCCATATCCAATACTTCACTTGCTTTTATCTTACTAACGTAGCTATCCTTTATTTTATCTCCAAATATATCTTTCATTTGACGAGATAATTTATGATTTTCATTTTTTCTTCTAGCTATAAATCTAGCATACTTCTCTTTAAAGATTTCATTATAACTATCTTTTATAATATTTTCTGTATCTATATTTTTTATTAGACCTTCATACAACTTATTTTTAGTTTCTTTTTCAGAAAGTACGTATACTTTACTAACGTCATTCTTTTCATCATGATTTTTTTCTAAATTGTGATACTTAATTGAAAAATCTGTCATAATCTCTTTTAAAGCTCTAAAAAATCCTTCTTCATTATGTTCAATCATTTCATCTATAGCTTTTAAAAGATCTGTATAAACACCTAACTCAATCTTCTTCTGGCAATAATTACCTACTCTTCTAAATTGTTTTGTTGCTTTGTCTGCATATTCAGTTGCAAAAGTTTTTTGAGCTCTATTAAATACACCAAATAAACCTGATGATTTTGAAATCGCTTCATCTAAAGCTTCCTTTGCACTTTTGCTATCTCCAAAATCACTCATATATTTTTCAGAACCCTTATATAAAGTAGTAACTTCCTCTTCTAAACCTCTAACTTTTTCAAGTAAAATATTTTTCAACTCATATAAGAAATATCTACTAGCTATGGGACTTAAAGCTTCTCCATCACTTTTACCAGAAAGCCAGTATCCTAATTGATGAGGAAACTTGCTAATATCATTTTCTTCAATTAAGATTAATGGTAACATATCTGTAACAATCATATTCTTTTTATCATCAATAGAATTCATAACGCTTTTTTTGTATCTCGCTAAATGACTTTCAAAACTTTCCACTTCATTTCTAAGTTCATCACTTTTACCATTTAAATTTGTTTGAATAGGAGCTTTATAATTCGTATACTCTTTATACTCTTTTGCAGATTCAATATCTCCCTGGATTCTTTGCTCAATACTATTTAAAAATTCTTGAGTTTTCTTAGGACCTAACTCATTATCTTTTAAAATAACATGTAATGATCTATTTAAATTTTTAAAGAAAACATCTCCATTTTTAACTTCATTATCAAATAATTCATTCATTCTTATATATTTTTTAGGAACTTCACGATGAATACCCTGCTTTTTATAATTTTCATACTCATCAAGTTCATTTTCAAAAAGAGTATCTAGTTTTAACCATTTTTGATTTAGACTTTCATTTGCTAATCTATATGCATTATAATCTATTAAATCATTATATGGGTATATTAGTGATGCTACTCCCGCACTAGCATATCTTGCTCTTCCATTATTTTCAATTACATTTACAAGCATATTAATTTCGTCTGATGATGCTTCTCCTGCTATATCACTAAACAGTTGAAGATAAACTGTTTTTGCCACATGATCTAGATAATGGCTATAACTTCCTAAACTTTTTCCATCAGTATTTTCATAGTCATAAAGGAATATAAAATCATATGGATTTTTAGTTACTTTTTCATCATCCTTCATTCCTGGTTTATATGCTAATTGAATATTTACACTGTGATCAGTTCCTGAAGACATTGTAGATCTTATAATTGCATCTAACTCTTTTAAACAAGCATAACCATTTGCTCTTATATTTCTTATATGTGTCCCATTTAAAACATTATTTTTTATTAAAATATCAGGTAGTATAAATGAACCTCTTATTGTCACAGATTTTCCCTCTTTTTGGAAATAATCTCTTAAATATAAAGCTGTTTGTAAAAATATTCCAGATCCAGTTCCCCCCGCTAAAGAACTTACAATCATAATTCTAATTTCTTCAGCATGACTTTCTCCATTTAACTGAGAAAATGCAGATAACTTTGCTTCTAAATCTTTTAGTCTTCCACTCCCAATAGAGTCCATATAAGCTAATCTTGATATTGCTCTTACCTGTCCAGCTCCTGTTAAAAATTGAGTATTTAAAATTGTTGGCGAATCTGTTGGAAACCACTCTGTTGCATTAGATTTATGAATTTCATCCTTTGCTAAACATTTTCTAACAGTTAAGTCAGAACTTGTAATAGTAATATCTTTTTCCTTTAATCCTAATTTTTTAGCAGCGTTTACATCAGTATCGAAAACATGTACTATCACTTTTTTTCTTTCATCTTCAGGAATTGCATTGTAAACATCCGTTACAATTTTACTTCCTATTCCCCCTAAACCTATTATAAGTGCTGGTTTATTAGCCATTTTCATCCCACTCCTTATTTTTCTATTTTATATATATATTTTTTTCTTCCAGAATTATCAAAGACAAACTCGATATTGTCCTCATTATATAATCTATAGATCTCTTTTTTTCCAGTTTTTAACTCATCCTTATCAATATAATCTCCGTTAATGTAAACTTTATTTACAGAGCTTCTATTAAATAATTTAGCAAAACTTTCTGCAGTTATTCCAACAAATCCTTTATTTGCTACAAAGATAAATCCATCAATATTACATTCATCATCCTTATATGGTGTTATAGTATTTAAAAAAGTAGATTTTAATACCTTTCTTATAACAGGTTTTTTAAAATTATCTTGAATCTCCTCTATTATAATTTTTTCTTCCTTTTTAAATCTATTTTTCTTAATATACCCAATTATAAGAATTAAACCAGTCAATAGTAATATTCCTTTTAATATTAAATTTCCAAAAGCAGACCAAAAACTAATTTTTTCTAAAACTAATACTCTTTGATCTTTAAAAATCTTATTTTTTTCTTTATTTTCCAAAGTTACTTCAACTTTTTTTTCTCCTTGAGGATTTTTAAAATTTAAAACTCCTGAATATAAATCTGGAGTATATTCCCATCCATATGAATTAACTAAATCTATGTATTTTTTTTCAGATAGTTTTCCACTCATATCACTTTTTAGTTTTATCTCAATTTTAGAAATATCTTCCTCTGATAAATTATTTCCATTAATTTTAGGAATAATATAAAATTGCTTTTTAACTAAATCTTCTTGTGTTAAAAAATCATTTATTTCAGAAAATATATCAACCGACATAATGTAAGGTTTTGGTGGCTCCGGCTTTGGTGGTTCTGGTTTTGGTTCTTCTATTTTTTTTATAACTTTTGGCTTTGGAGAAGTCCCCTCTATAATATAGATATCTGATTGATAGTAGAAATATCCTGGAAACTCTGCTGTTCCATCAATAGATTTTCTACCTTTTTCTATTTCTAAAACTCCTTCATAAATATTTTTTTCTTTATTATATTTCAATGGAATTTTTTTATTACCATAATTTAAGATAACTTCAGTTCCATCTACATAATCCAACAATTCATTTGAATCGCCTTTTAATAATTTAGCAGTTACGTTAAACTTTTCTTCAGATGGTATTTCTAATAAACCATTTTTTAATTCTTTACCTTCTTCATCTAATAAGCTTACCTTAAATTTAGCTGATACTTCTGGTAAAACCTTAATATTTTTAGTTACATTTTCTTTAAACTCCAATATAATTTTATTATTGTTTCCTTCAATATGAATTACATTAGCTGCTAATAATATTTTTCTTTCATTTTTTAATGGCTTATATTGCTTATCGATATTTATTTCTTTTCCATCAATATAGATTTTCTCCAAGGTATTTAGTTTCTCTTCACCCTCTGCTTGATCTAAAAATATTATTTTAGATAAAGGGAACAAACTATTGAATTCTAATTTGTTGTTATTAACACTATAGATATCGTCTAAACTTTTAGATGATTTTGATGTTAAAAGTTGAGCAATCTCTCTCATTTTTGTTATAATATCTTTTTGATTTGAGGCTTTAAATATTTTTGGAAACTCTCCTTCTCCAAAAATTTCTTTCCAGACTCTTATTCCTTCTTGATTTTCATATTTTTCTAATTCTTTTTGATTTGATCCGATTAATAAAAAAATTGGTTTTAAATTAATTTTTTGAACTGATTTTGAAATAGCATTTTTTACATTTTCTATATTAGAAATTGGCTTTCCATCTTCAAATTCACCATCAGTTATTACTATTAACCAATTTGATTCATCTTTTGAAGATGTTTTATCCATATAATCTACTATTGTTTCTATACTTCTATAAGGTGTTACTTGTGATTTTGCTACTAAGTTTTTTTCAAAATATTTTAATTCACTATTAATATCCTTTAAATTTACTATAGTTTTATTTCTAAAATCCTCCTTAATATCACTCATTCTAGTAATTGTTAAATTATCATCTTCACTCAAAAGTGATGCTAAAGTTTGCAATGCATAGTTAGCATAAATGTCTCGACTTTCTTTTTTCATTGATAAAGAATCATCGTATACCACATATATATTTTTGCTTAAAACTATCTCAAAAAATAACAAAAATATACATAAAATTCGTTTCATAATTCCTCCCCCTATACCCTACATTTTTTATTGTTTTTTATATGACTATATTGACTCATTATACTACTTTTAGACTTGTTTTTCTACTTATTAAAAATAAAAAATGATTTTATAAAAAAACGTCAGACTCTACATCTGACATTTTTTAAAATATTATAATTGAGATTATCTATTTTATTATAAAATTTATCTATTGAGTTCTGTTAGTCGATATTTTTTACATATTTTATAAAATTTACGTTTATTATATAATAGTTCATATTCTAGAATTTATCTATTTGAAATTTTTTTATTTTTTTTTAAATTTTCTTCAAGAGTGTATATAATATAGTACATTTTTACAAAATAATTACATTTTTATGATTAATTTATATAATTAAACTTACTCCTCCTAAATCACTCTTCATATTTACTAATTTTTTCTAAATAAAAAAGTAGTAATCCTTTAAATTACTACTTTTTTAACTCATTATTAAATTTTATCTTATACTTAATTATATAAATGTTTTATTTAAAACTTTCTTAAATATACCAAACTATAAACTCATTCTCATTCTCTTTAACTCTTATTCTCTTTGAAGCCAAAAGTCCATTTAAAAGTCTTTCAACCTCTTCTGGATTATCCTCTAATCTTGCAGCAACAGCATCACCCTCAGGTGTTCTAGTAGATTTAAAGAAATCTATTAAAAACTCCTCTGCATCAGTAAAAGCATCCATATTTTTAGCATATCTTAATATCTCATCTCTTTTTACATTTGGATTCTCTTGAAATATATCCTCTATAAACTTTTCTAAACACTCAACCTTATAGCTTAAAACTGAACTTTCTAAACTCTCATAAAACTTGTCACTTTTCTCTTTATCCCAATGCTTATAAAAAATTTTCTTAATTTTATCCATTTTCTTTCTCCTCCAAAACAATATTCCAAATATCTTTAATCTTTTGTGTTTTAAAATGTCTGTATATTGTTGTTTTCCCAGGGAGTTTTCCCTCTTTAGTTTTTTCCATAATTTCAACTATAGTTAAAGGAGCACCTTTTTCTAGATACTCTTTATACAGTAACTCTTTAATCTCTTCTAAAGTATAGATTTTCCCATCTGTAGTGGTTTTCTCCATACCTTTTTCCAACTCATCCCAAATACTCGAGATTTTAGTAGTCTTAAAAAACTTTAAAACTGTTTCTAATGTTGGCAAATCTGGATCTTGATTTATCTCTTTTTGAGAAAGTCTTCTTCCATATTTCTCTCTAGCCACCATTAAAAGTTTTACAATCTCCTCCTTAGAGTACATAGTCCCTAAATTAAATGTATAACCACATGACTCTTTAACATTTTTCCAGCTACCAAAACGTCTTAAAAGAACTGTTTCAGAGTATTTAAAGCCATACTTTTTAAGTTGAAGCATAGAAGCACCATTATATGCTCCAATTCTCTCTGAAAACTCTTTATACATCTCTAAAAGTTCTTCGTTACTTTCTTTTACACTATTTTTTATAAAAGCTGGAGTTATAATTTTTTTCTTAGCTTTCATTGTTGCTATTTGATACTCTTTATTTAAATGTAAATAGTTAATTAAATCCTGCCATACCTCAATATCCTTAAATCTTCTTTTTAAAGTAGGAAATGGGATAAATTTAGCTTTTTTATAAGCCACAGATGTAAATGCCTTATTCTCCATCATAACTTTACGGATAGCTTTTAGAAGCTCTTTATCCTCTAACTTTAAGAGTTCCTTATGGCTAGTACGCTTTACTATCCCTTTTTCAGAATCACATTGAGCCATTTTTCGTTCCCCCTTCCTGGCCTAACATCACCAGTTTCAAAAGTTGCACGGTAATAAAAATCTAATCCCTCTATTAGATTTAAAAATTTATCTTTAGTAAAACAAGTAAAACTTCTTCCATCCTTCTCGTAATTGTTTTCTCCATATTTAAAAGATGCATAAAGAACACCATCCTTTTTTAAAGCCTTATGACACCTTTTTATAGTTTCAAAAACTTCATCCTCTGTTAGGTGCAACAGTGACGCACACGCCCAAATTCCAATGAATCTGTCCTTATAATCTAAATCTTTCATATCTCCTATTATAACCTGTTGTCCAATATATTTACTTGCTTTTTCTGCTAACACTGGAGACAAATCTAAAGCTGTCACCTTATATCCTTTATCGATAAAATATTTAGCATCTCTTCCACTTCCGCACCCTAAATCTAAAATCTCTCCATCTATATCTGAAAGATTTTCCTCAAACAAACTGTATGTTGCACTCATATCTGCATTAACAGTATTATTAAAAAACTCCTCTGCATTATTATTATAAAACTCTACTGACATTATCCCTCCATATATTTCCTTCTAAAATAATTTATATTTCTATACTCTAATCTACTTAAAATATTCTCTAGTAACTCTTTATTTTCTATAACTTCTTTAAATAGTTCATCATTTAGTTTAAACTTATCATCTACAAAGCTGAAAAACTCTTTGTTTTTTTCATCTTTAGTTAAAAAATGTATTGGATTATCTTTGGCCAAAGCTTCAAACTTTTTTAAATCCCAACTTTTCCAATCATCATGCTTTTTGTTATTTAAATCCTTCCCATGTAAATCATCACTATAAAACTTTTTATAAAACTCCCCAATCTCTTTTAAGGCCACCTCTTCTTTTAATCCATCTTTAAACAAAGGCAGTAACAGAGGTATTTTATAGGATTTGGTCATTGCAGTTTTTTCTAAAAACTCCAAAAATTTAATAGCTCTTTCTGAAAATACCTTTTCTTCCTCTGTTAATTCATCAACCTCTTTTAAAAATTGATACCAGCTTTTATATTTTTGCAAATATGTATGAACTGGGAACTCTCCAAAGGTATAGACATCCATAATACTTGGATTTTTCCCTAAAATCTCTTTAACTCTTAAAAAATCTTGATACAATTTCTCCTTTAAATTATCCCTTTTATCTTTACTTTGTTCAAAGTACTCTATTATTTTAAAATCAAAGTTTGCACTACATCCACTTGGCAAAACAAAGTTTGAATCTAAAGGAGATATTGGCTTTCTTTCTCCCTTAAAACTTCCCGATAAAAAAGCTGGTCTTAACTCTGCCCCTTTAAAGTTTCCTACAAAATCTAAAACTCGAAGCTTTTCTTTTCCCTCAAAAGTTCTAAGTCCTCTCCCCAATTGCTGAATAAATATTGTATAGGAGTTTGTTGGTCTTAAAAATAAAATTGTATCTATACATGGGATATCTACCCCTTCATTAAATACATCCACAGTAAATATAATATCTAATTTTCCCTCTTTAAATTTAGAAATTATCTCCTGCCTTTTCTCCACCGATGTATCCCCAATAACTATCTCACTTTTTATATTTTTATCATTAAAATATTTATGCATAACTTTACAGTGCTTAACACTGGCACAAAAAGCAACAGTGGAGGTTTTTCTAAACTCCATATATTTTTTATGAACAAGTTCCAATCTTTTTTCAACAATCAAACTATTTTCCAAAGCTTCTAAATCATATTTTCCACTTCTCCAAGGTATTAGAGAATAATCTGTATCATCATAGATTCCAAAATATTCAAAAGGAGTAAGCCACCCATTATTGATACCAACTCTAAAGTCACACTCATAGGCGATATTATAGTCACATAGTCTATACACATCTCCATTGTCAGCACGGTCTGGCGTTGCAGTGAGCCCTAGCAAAAACTTAGGTTTAAAATAATCTAAAAGTTTCAAATAACTTGGAGCACTACCATGATGAAACTCATCTATCACTATATAGTCAAAGTATTCTTTTGAAAAATAGTCATCTATTAAATACTCATCCTTTGAAAGTGTTGTCACTGTTGCAAATGTTATATCTTTGGCTACCTCTTTCTTGTAACCATTGAAAAAGCCATAACTTTTACTGTCTTTATATACAGTTTCAAATGTTTTTTTAGCATCTCTTAATATCTCATCTCTATGAGCCACAAACAATATCTTATTAAAACTCATACTATCAAAAGCTGAAAGGTATGTTTTACCAAGTCCTGTCCCAACAACAACCATAGCTTTTTTATAGCCCTCCTCTCTAGTTTTAGAAAGTTCATAAAGAGCCGGTACTTGAAACTTTATAGGTTCCAATTTTTTTGTAATCTCTATTGGTGGTTGAGGATCTATTAGTTTTTCAAAATCCTTTTTCTCATAGGACTTTTCATAATCTCTTAGCCAATCTAAAGTTAGATTAAAACTACATCTTTCATAAAGTTCTTCAAACTCTAATAAAATATCATTTATATTCTCCTCCTTAGAATCTCCACTAAAATAGTAGTTCCACTCTACTCCTGAAACTAATGCAGAGTAAGAAATATTGGAAGATCCAACATAGATTTCAATCTTGTTTTTATTTTTAAATATATATGTTTTTGGATGAAAAGATCTGTTAGAAGGGTTATTAAATATTTTAACTCCTGGAATATCAAGCAGTCTATAAAGTGCATTTGGTTCTGTTACCTTCATATAATCGCTTGTTAATATCTTTATATTTTTTCCAGCAGCCTTTGCTTTTTGTAACTCTGGAATTAAAAGTTTTAATCCTGAATCGCGAATAAAAGAGACATTCATTATTATCTCTTCACAGCTATTTATAGAATTTTTCAAAGTCTCATACATTGTCATTTTATTATTAGATATTAGCATTATCTCCCCCTAAAATACCACCTTATCATATAGGCTTATAATAACATAAAACTGTACAATATCCAAGATAATAAAATAAAGATAAATTAGTTTTTATCTTACAACTAATTTATCTTTATTTATCAATTTATTTAAAAAAATTATTCAACTAAATATAAGAATTGTTAGATTTGTTTAAATTTTTTGATAATTTCTCTTTACTTTCTTACTTTTTTATACTTATCTTTTCCAAAATGGTTTTTTGCTATTTTCCCAAGAGTCGATACCTTTTTTACTAATAAACGTTGCAGCAACTATCGCTGTTAAAGTAGTAACTGCTTTAACTGCAGTTTTAGTCAAATCGTTAGTCGAATTTATTTTAGTTTGCTTCAACTTAGTATTCTCTTCCATAGCCTTCATTCTAATATCCTTATCTTCATTAATATTAGTTATTATAATCGATAATTCTTTTTCTAAATCTTTACAAGATTCTAAAGCATTTTCATAAAATTTTAAACATTGTTGAAGTACTTCTTTAGTTATATCAAGACCAGCTTTACTAAAATTAGAAAATAATTCTGTTTCTTTAAAATCATTTTCTATTTTTTTTAGTATTTCTTTATGTCTTCTTTCATCTGATTTATCCATCATATTTGTTATATTTTCAACACTCCCTAAAGCTACTTCTGAAAATACTTTAGATATTTCTGCAGAAAAAGGAATTCCACCTTCAATTAATTTATTTTGTAAATTATTTGAAAAAATTTCTGTTGCTTTATTAGACATTTTATACCATCTCCTCTAATTTTAATTTTAGCTCTTCTAAAACTTTTTTCTTAAATTTAATATTATTTATATTTAAGTCTATATTTTTATTTAATATTTCAAATATATTTTGAGTTTCTTCTTCAATAACTTTAAAACTATTTTCAAAATAATCTATATTTTGTGGATTTTCAGTTAATTGAGTTATTATAGCAACCCCTTTATTTATTTTATGTTCTAAAATTTTCTTAATATCTAAAATTTCAATTTCCCATTTTTCTTCCAATAAATATTTTAATTTTTTTTGATTTGTAAAAACTCCTATCTCTTTATTCAAAAAAACAATTTCATTTTCTAACCAATCCTTTAAATTAGATTTTATATTTTTAAAGATTTTGAAATTTAATTTTGAATATAATTCTCTTGAGATATCTCGAGAAAGGTCTTTTAATATTTTATCCTTTCCAAAAGGATATTTTTTTTCACCTGTTCTAAGTAATTTTTCCTCACTACAAATTTCAAATATATTAATCTTTGGAAATTCTCGTAATAGTATTCTTTTCAAAGCTTCTTTTTCATAATCTTCTGCTATATCACTCTTTGTTAGAAGAATACATACACTTTGGCTATTTGTTAATAAATAAGAAATTATATCCAAATCAGTTTTTTCTATTCTGGCTCCTTTTGAAGAAATACAATAAAAAACATTATGAATCCAAGTTGTAATATCTAGTCCCTTTTCTGCTAAAAAAAATTTATCATCCAACATTTTTTTCCATTTTAAAAAATTATTTGCTTCAAGACCAGAACTATCGAAAATACAGTGAATATATGAATTTTTTTGTATTTCATATTTATGAAACCCAAATGGTGTCACTGGTTTTCCAACTCCAGCTGCAGAAATAACTCCCTCATAAAAATAATTTATAAAACTACTTTTTCCAGCTCCAGTTTTACCTAAAATCAACGTATTTATCTTATACATAGCAATTTTCTCCTCCTTCTTCAGCTAAAAAATTAACAAGAACTGAAGAAAGAGCTGGGTGAATTTCAGCAGAAATTTTTTCTAAAAAATAATCTAATTTATTTTCTAATTGTTCGATTATACTTATAGGTTTCTCCGTTTCATCTGAGTAAAAAGATTTTTCAAATTCATATAATATATTTGAAAAAATATATCCAGAAATATACGTTGTTATTATTGAGAATGCAGCTTTACTCAAAAGTTGAATATACATTTTAAAAGTTTTTAAAATTTTATCTAGTCCTTTACTTAACAAATTAATTATTATCGAAATTATGCTGTTATATGACAATTCATTTATTATTTTCCCGTTTAGTATATTTTCAAATTCATAAATTTCAAGAATCTGTTTAAATAAATTATAACGATTAAAAAGTTCTGTTATATTTTTTAATGATTCATTTTCTGAGATTTTTTCCATCATCATAGATTGGGAAATGTTTAAAATAAAATTAAATTGAGGCGATTGATTCTCTAATTTTTCTTCTGTAAACTTATTTAAAATATCAATGCTTACACTTTGTACACCTGATACAAGAGCAAACTGTAAACATTTTTTATTAGAAGTTTCTTTTTTTAAATCAAGATTAACTTTTTGTTTTTTTATAAAATTATCTCTTACTATTTCAGGAAGCCACTCTAAATTTCTATAGATTAATTCTACAGAATCCAAAGCAAGTTTATTACTCATTTCAAAAGGTTTTGTATTAAGCTCATTAGAAATTATTTGTTTCATAAATAGTGCTTCATTCTCAGTTACTAACTCAGATTGAGTCAAAATTAATATAACTTTTTTATTTAATTGTTCTAACATTTTAAAAGTATCTAAGTCTACTTCTGTTATTCTATGATTACAAGAAGCTATACAATACCAAACAACATGAACTTCTTCAATTTCTACAATCTCTTTAATTTTTGTTTTAAATGATTGTACATTATTTTCTCCTATTTCGTAGCCTTCACTATCTATGATTATTAAATTTTCATTTTCATATCTGGTACTTGACTTAGTTACAGGCATACCTGCTCCAAAATCTGCTAAATTTTCTTTGAAAATATTATTAATTAAAGAACTTTTTCCTACTCCTGTAGCACCTACTAGTAATATTCTAGGTTTCTTATTTTCATTTTTATATCTTTTATATTTTTCTTGGAATACTTTTTCAAATTTATTTTTACTTTTTGAGACCATATCAACTCCTAAAATTCATTAAATTCTTTAATTCTTCGTAACATAGAAATCTGAAGTACTGTTGGAATAGTAACTCGGTAAGCTGGACCTGTTATATCTGCTATTGTTTTTAAATGAATAAATGGAACTACTGATTTTATTAAGTGTTGAGCTCCTAACTTAATAGTAGTTTCAATTTGAAGTTTCTTTAAAACTACTGAATTTATAAATTGAAGTAAATAAATTTCTAAATGAACATTTTTTTCATTTAAAGTATTTTCCAAATCTTTCATTATTTCTACTAAAGAAAGATCGACACTATTAATTTTAGCTGTATCTAAAAGTTCTTTTCTTTCTTTTAAATCCATATTTTCAATTAATTCTTGCATCATATTTAAAAGAAAAATTTTTTCTATATCTCTTGTTCTTGAATCTTTATTTATTTTTATTTTTTTATTTTTGCAAATATCTATTAAAATCTCTTTATATAAAACTCCTTTTTTTCTAATAAAATTTAAAACAGAATTTCCTCCAAAACTTTGTATTTCTTCCAAGATATCCTCAATATATTTATCGTGATTTGGAAAATGGTTTCTAAAATTTTCTTTCTTTGATAGTTGCTCTGTAATTTTTCCATTACTTGTTATAATTTGAACAATTGCATCAAGTTCATTATTTGTAGAATTTTTCAAAAATTCTAAATCTTTATCATATAAATACGCCATTTAATCTCCTTTTTTACTTTTATTAGTTAAATAGTTTTCAATCATCATTTTTGCTCTTTCAATCATCTTCTCTCTTAAACTCAAAGGTTCTAATATCTCCACCATTTCCATAAATCCAGCAAAATAAAGCATTGCTTGGTAATCGTTAGCTTCAAAAATATAAATATCTCCTTCAGTTCCTTTGAGTTTAGGTCTATTACTTATAACTTGCTTATAATATTTTTCACCTTCTCGTGTAAATCTTACTTTTACTTCGTTACCAAAAGAAAGAAAAGGATTAAAATTTTCACTTAAATCTTTAATGTACTTTTCATCAAAAGGTTCTCGATTTAAGTTAGTTATAATAATATTACTAATATTTTTTATCCTGTAATTAACTATCTTCTCCTTATAATAACTATAGCTAACTAAATAATTTCTATTCTCTTTCTCTAAAGAGGCTATAAAATATGGATCTAAAATATCATCTCGATTTTTAAACTTAATCTCTATTCTTTTATTATTCTCTATTGCTACCTTTATACGCTCTAAATGCTCTTTAAAAACTATTAACTCTCTTTCATAAGAACTTTTCATAGCATATTCTGTTATCAATTGTCGAAAAAAATCTGCTTTTTTTAGTTTTTTATTTTCTAAAGTATCAAATTTTATAAAGTTTTCTTTACTTAAAGTAAATTGAAGAAGTTCAGTATCCTCTTTATAAACTGATTTTGATTTATCTTCACTATAATCAAAATTCATATTTTTGTATATTATGTTATAGTGCTTATTTTCATTAATTTCAAAATCTTCCTGATCTCGTTTTAAAATCAAAGCTATATTCTTTGGAACTGTGACTCTTAACTTTATCATTCTCCACCTCTATAATTTGTTCTATCTATATATTTTTTACTACACTTTACATAGTTTTACAATATTTTTTTTAAATTTAAGTAAACAATTGCATTTTTATTGCAATTTATGTTTTATTTTTTATCAAATTTATCCAATATATTTTAAAAATCAAGTATTTTTTTTAGTTTTAATTTTTTTTCTTTCATTTCACTATATCTTCCATAGTTTTCTCTAAAATCAACTATCTTGTACATTTTTTCTTGCAATATCATATAATTATCTATACTCTCTATCTTATAATATTCCATGCACTCTCTACTTAAGAAATATAAATTTGTTGCTGCTATTAACTCTTTTTTATCTTCTATTGAAGTTTCCCTATCTATTAATTTGTTCTCAATAACATCCATATTTTTCTCTATGCTTTTTAAAATCTCTCCATAATTAACTGTAAAATTATGTATCATTAAACTACTCATACCTAAAGTTGAAGCTATACCTAAACTTATAATCAAAACTGTTTTAAGAATTTTTACATTAAATTTTAATATTTTCATACTTTTATTCCTCCAATTTGATTTTAAATTTGTTCTATTGACTTTAGTTTTACAACATTTTAAAGCGTTCATCAATACTTTTTTAACTCTATTTTCCTAATTTGTTCTATATTTTTACTAGGTTTTCTTTTAAAATCAATGCTTTTAGTTTTAAATTTTGTAGTAACTTTTTAGTCAACTTTGAAGCCTCACAATAGCTAAACAGTCTCTAATCTCAAGATTAAGAAAATTTTCTACAAATCTATGAATAATATCCTTTACTTATATGATTTAATCAAAAAAATTATGGTACAAATTCAAATTCTCTGAAGAAAAAAGATTGTTATAATTTATAAAATGATGTAATAATATCTTAAGTAGAACAAATCAAAAAAATTTCAATCTATTAAAATAAGGAAGTGATTTAAATGATAACAATGGCACTATTGGGACTTATTGGAGTAATTCTATTTTTTATTGGAAAGTTAAGTATCATGCTAGTTATTATATGTCTTTGCTTTTGGGGTCTAAAAGTATTTACTATTTCTTCCGCTGTTCTATTTTTTATATTAATACTTATAAACCTATTAGGAGGAGGAATCTAATGATTATTCTGCTTATAATTTTATTAGTAGTACTTGTTCCTATATTACTTTTCTTATTTGGAGCTGTGGCTGTATTATTTGGAGCTCTATTAACATATTTAATTCCATTTTTAGTAGCAATAATATTTCTTGGTATAGTTTTTAGCTAGATATATATAGGGAAATTAAGGAGAATATATGGATTTGATAATAAACTTTATAACAGGAGCTGTTTCTTTAATAATTGGTATTATAGCACTCATTGGATTAGCTATTCTTAAAGGAGTAACTAGTATTCCTAGAAAAAGATCTTGGTGTTTCAATCGTTTAAATGTGAAACTTTCTTTAGAACCATTTAAAGAGATACTTGATTTTTTCTATACTAGAAAAAAATAAAAGGAATTTTCTTAAATAATACGTAACTATAAAGCAAGATAGTGTTTCTCCCCAAAGAAAACCTATTGCCCCTTATTAAAAGCTTTATTGATAAAAATAGCAGTTTCCTAGGCTGCTATTTTTTTCTTTATCAAAAAATTCCCCAAATTCATTTGTATATTTGCTTTTAGTTCTTTTATATTATTAATTTTATAAATAAAAAGGGTGAAAGTTTATCTTTCACCCTTTATTCTTATACTAATATCTAGTGTATTCTGATAAATATTCTAGAATTTTTTTTCTTGCTCTTTGAATTGCATTATCGATTTTCTTAGAAGGTTCTTCTAAAAGCTCTGCAATCTCATTATATTTATACTGTTTACAAGTGTAGAAAAGTACTTTCTTTTCTAAAGCTGTTAGATTTTTATTTAAAAACTCTCCTAACATCTCTATCAATTCTTTCCCTATGAGAATATCTTCTGGAGAATAAAAGTTTACAGATGGTTTTGCATATTGAACTAAATCATCTAAATTAGTATCACTATCTCCAATTATTGATGTATTTAACTTTTGGTTTCTATTTGAATTTGACGATTTTACTGCTGTAATAATCTGTCTTTTTATACATAGATTTGCAAAAGTACTAAAACACACTTCTCTTGTTTCGTCAAATGACTTCACTGCCTTCATAAGACCTATATACCCCTCTTGAAGTAGATCATCAATATCTCCGCCTTTTATAAAAAATTTTTTACTATTTCTTAAAATATCACTTTTGTATTTTAAAAAAACTTTTTCCATGGCCTCTTCATCACCACTTTTTGCCAACATCACATCTCTTTCATCCATTAGTCTCCCCCTTAACTATTTAACGGTAAAAAAAGTAAAATTAAACTCGGCTCTAGGCTATAAAAATTTTCAATTGTCCTTTGCTGTAAAAATAATACCATATATATTTTTTTATTTAAACGTTCCATTTTTTCTTTTTCATTCATAATTATTTGAAACAACTAATGATATTCTAATACATTTTTGGTAATTTATTTTTATTTTTATAAATATTGAAAATAAAATTTGACATAGCTTTTTTTTTTTGATACCCTTATTTAAATAATCATTAAATAATAAGGGGGAATTCTATGAAAAAAATATTTAAATTATTACTACTAGTTACACTTTTTATTAGTTGTGGAAAAGAAAAAGAATCTACAAAGCAAGTAGCAACACCTAAAGAAAATAAATTAATTTATACTCAAAGTAGTGAATCTGTAACCCTTCATCCTCACGAAGCTACAGATGTGTATTCTAGAAGAATAATTTCAAATATTTTTGATAGACTTATTGAAACAGATGAAAATTTAAAAATAGTTCCTGGATTAGCCGAAAGTTGGGAACAAGTATCACCTACTGAGTTAAAATTTAACTTAAGAAAAGGAGTTAAATTTCAAAATGGTGATGAATTAACTTCTGAAGATGTAAAGTATACTTTAGAAAATGCTAAAAAGTCATCTAAAGTTGGGACTCTTTACTCAGCTATTGATACTGTTGAAACTCCTGATAAATATACAGCTATTGTTAAAACATCAGCTCCATCAGGTTCATTAATACACCATTTAACACACATAACAGCTTCTATTTTAAATAAAAATTATTACGAAAACACAAAAGATGTAAACCATGCTCCTATGGGAACTGGGGCATACTCTTTAGTAGAGTGGAAACCTGGATCATATATGACATTAAAAAGAAATGATGATTACTTTAGAGGTAAACCTGCTATTGAAATAGTTGAAGTTAGAGGAATTCCAGAAGAAAACAGTAGAGTTATTGCTATTGAAACTGGTGAGCATCATATTACAGGTGATATTGATTCTATTGGTAGAAAAATTCTTGGAGATAGAAAAGATATTAGAGTTGAGGAGATTAGTTCTCTTGGAGTTGGATACTTGGGGATTAATACAGAGAAAGGTGCTCTTCAAGATAAAAATGTTAGAAAAGCAATTGCAATGGGAATTAATAGAGATATTATTATCGAATCTGTTTTAAATGGTGCTGTTGAAAAAGCTAATAGTATCTTAGGTCCTGGAGTAGTTGGGTATTCTAAAGAAACTACTCCATTTGAATACAATCCTGAAGAAGCTAAAAAACTTTTAGAAGACTCTGGTTATAAAGATTTAAGCCTAACTTTAGTTACAAGTAATAATGAACTTAGAAAACAGATGTCTGAAATTATACAAGCTCAATTAAAAGAGATTGGAATCGATGTTAAAATTGAAATCTTAGAGTGGGCTGCATTTCTAAGTGCAACTGGAACAGGAAAAAGTGATCTTTTTATGCTTGGATGGTCTAACTCATCTGGAGATGCTGACTACGGTATAGGCTCTGTTCTTCATAGTAGTATGAAAGGTTCTTCTGGAAATAGAAGTTTCTTTGATAATCCTACTTTTGATGCTCTTTTAGATAAAGGAAAAGTTGAATTAGATTCTACAAAAAGATCTGAACTTTATGCTCAAGCTCAAAATATCATGAATGAAGAAGTTCCTATTCTACCAATCTACTTTATGCCTGCAAGTGCTGGTATTAGAGAAGAAGTTAAAGGATTTGTTCAATCGCCTATTAATAATCCTACTTTTTATAAATTATCGTTTTAATTAAAGAGAACCCTTAGTTTATAAGGGTTCTTAATTTTTTTATAGTGTTACTCTATTAGGTTTTATAACTCCACCTTCAAAAGCTAATGGAACCTTATTATAAAACTTAGCAATATTCTCTTTTACAACAGAATTGTCAGTATCAATTGCAGGTACCATATTCTTAATATCTTTCAAGCATTCTTCACAAGGTAAATCAAACAAAGCATTCTTCATTAAGTAAAATCCTATATAAGCATCATCATAATCACTTATATCTTCTGAATTAATCGTACTTAAAATATTTTCTATTTCATCCTCTATTATATTGTCATAAGATAGATTTATATATTGATTTAAAGAGTGTATCTTTCTTTCCCCTCTGTATGAAAGAACTTTCTCAATTATATCCTCTGAATTATGAATATATCTATTAGCTATAAATAGTTCATCATTAGGGCTAAAGTAAAAATCATATATATCGCTACCTATCTTATATTTAAGAAAATCCATTATCTCATGCTCAGCTTTAAATATATTTAAAGTTTTTAAGATCTCTAAAAAATCTGTAAACTTTAATCCCAAATAAGTATTTAAAATTCCAGATACAACATTATACAACTCAATCTCTTTAGATATTAACTCTTTATTATTATTTAAAAAGTCATATAAAGGTTTTGCAATTTTAGTATCTAAATCAATTTTTATAAATTCGCTATCTTCATCATCTTCTTCAAATGGACAAAGTCCAAGTTTTTCAAAGTCCATAACACATTCAAATAAACTCTCTGAATCTGGCACTACTCCATTATTTTCAAAATAAAGTTCTAAAAAATTATAAGTTTCTATAGGAAGATAGTGATATAATTTTCCCAAATTTTCTAAATATACCTTTTCAATCTCCTGAAATACTTTTTCATTATTTCTGTTTTTTTCAATACAAAATATCTCAATAACTCTTTCTAAATCCTCTTTTTTTAAATTCTCCAAATTTTCTAAAATCCCCATTTGATACCTCCGAATTTTTTATTTTTGTTTCCCCGTGTGAAGTATATTAATAGTATACCTCATTTTTTGACTTTGAATAGAGATTTTGTCCTCTCTAGAATTTTTTATTTCTATGTGTTACAAAAATTTTAATATTTCAAAAAAAGAAATTAAGATTATCTAAAGTAGTAAGTACATACGTAGTTATTTCTTTTTAAACGGAGGTTTAATATGTTATTTTTAACAAATCGTTATCCAATCGAAGATTTTAAAAATCCAAAATTAAAAAATTTTACTTTTAACTTAGATGATGTTGATCCAAGTCAAATCATCTTCTTTTGTAAGAAAAATAGTGCCATGAAATACTCTCTTCTTGAATGGAGTGATTTTTTTAGGGAACTTAAAAATTCTTCATATAAAAGTTTATTATTTTTTATTCATGGTTACAGTAACACTCCTGAAGAAATTTTCGAACAAACCATTAAATTACAAAATTTATGTGATTTGAAAAAAGATAAAGAGGTTCTTGTAGTCCCTTTTATTTGGCCTTGTGATAATGATCCAGGAAAAATTAAAGATTATTATGATGATCAAGTTGCTGCTGATAGATCTGCTACATCACTAGTAAATGCCTTAAATGATTTTTTAAAATGGGGGAAAACAGATGAAAATCAAGATATTCCTTGTTTAAAAAGAATAAATATTTTAGCTCATTCCATGGGAAATAGAGTTCTTAGACAAGCTTTATTTGAATGGCAAAAATATTATCAACGTCAAGGGGTTCCTTTAGTTTCAAGAAATACTTTTCTTGTTGCTGCTGATATAGAAAATGAATCTTTAGAAATCGGTAAACAAGGACAACATATATCAGATTTCTCTAGAAACGTAGTAGTTTACTTTTCTGCTGATGATTTAGCACTAAGGGGAAGTAAGGTTGCAAATTTAGCAAATGGTCTTGCTTCTAGAAGATTAGGGCATACTGGTCCAGAGAATATTGAGAAATGTAAAAAAAATGTTTTTTCTATTGATTGTGATAATATCAATAATTATGACTATGATACTACTAAAAAAATCAATAAAAAAGATCTCATGGGTCACAATTATTTAGTTGAAGAAGCTTTTTTTAATCATATGTTTAGTTGTATAATTACCGGTAGGGTTGAAGTTGATAACCTTGTTGATAGAACCTTTATTCTAAAATAATAAAATAGATCCTATAGGGTGGACATGTAAAAACAATTCCATATTATAGGATCTTTTTTTATATAATAATATTTAAAATATAGAAACCAGCTTTTTTTATCATGTCTTTGACATAAAATCCATTTTAAAACTTCAATAAACTACTTTTGATCCTTTTTACCAAATTTTTCTTCTGAAATTTTATTAAAAAAAGAAGGAATAAATTTTGTACTATACCCTAAAGCTGCAGCAAAAATATACAATTGTGATTCATCTATCGTTTTAGTATTATCTAGATAACTTAAAAAATTTATAAATATATAATATCCAGCTATTCCCGCACAAGTTGAATAAATTCCTCTTATCAATGAAAAAAGTACATAATTTTTAGTTAAAAAAGTGGATTTAAAAAATTGCTTATCACTCATTTTAAAATAAAGTGCAATTAATCCTCCTAAAGTAGACATATACATACTTTTTATAATTTTTACCATTCCTGGTTCTGCTTTTTTTGAATTTAATATCTTAATTAAGTTTGAATCAAAAAATACTGAGTCACTAAATATTGAATCACTAAATATTGGATCATTAAAAATTAAACTAATTGATTTTGAATCTGATACTAAAAATATTCTTGAAATTATTATTGAAACTAATGTAAAAATTACCAAGTAAATAATATAAGTTCGAAAATAAATTAATTTATTATTTGCTATTATTTCATCATCTAATTTATCAGAAATATAATTAAGCTCATCATCTATATTTTTTTTCAATTCATCATAATTAGAATCAGTTGATTTATTAAGAGTTAAACATAGACAAATAACTGAGGCAATCAAATTATAATAAATATTTTGGATTTCTTTTTTTCTAAATTGTATAGAATTTAGAACTATTGTCAATTTAAAAAGAATTTCTGAAATTTCAGAACAATACACACAAGAATGCTCTTCCTTTTCTAAAAAAATCTCTTCATTTTTTGAAAAAATTCTAAGCTTTTCTTCATCTTTCATTTTAAGAATCATATAACTACTTTTTTCATTCCCACAAAAAATATGTTCAATATTTTCCATATTTCCAACCTTTCTTATTTAAGAAAATTTTAATTAATTTTAAATTATATTTTTATTTTTTATCTAATTTATCTTTTACAGTATTATTAAAAATAGAAGGAAGATATTTTGTACTATACCCTAAAACCATTGCAATTATAAACATAGGAAGATGTGAGTTACGTAATTCTGGATTGTAAATGTAATAAACCAATACTCCTACACAAGTAGAATAAGATGCTCTTACTAAAGAAAGAATTATATAATTTCGTACTAAAAAAGAGTATTTAAAGGCTTCAGTATTAGTAAGTCTATAATAAAGAGCAATTAACCCTCCTATTCCAGCCATAATTATATTCATACTCATAAGAAAATAAATATTATTTTTTAGTAAATTATCATCAAATTTACCAAATTTAAATCTAATAATTAAAATTATGATTAAGGTAATAGCAAAATATAAAATATAAGTAAATAGATAAGCTAATTTATTATTTGAAATTATTTCATCAGTTAATTGTTCATCAATATAACTAATTTTATTGTTTATCTCTCTTTTTAATTCATTTTGACTAGAATTATTTAAAATTAAGCATAAAAAAATAACCGAAGCAATCATACTATAATAAATATTTTGCATTTTTATATTTTTAAAATAAAAACAATTTGAAATTATTGATAGTTTAAAAGTTAGATTTGATATCTGAGAAGAATAGACATTATAAATAAATGTTTCTTCTAGAAAAATCTCTTTGTTTTTTAAAAAAACTCTAAGTTTTTTCTCACCTTTCATTTTAACAATTAAATAGTCATTTTTTTCACTTCCATAAAAAATAGTTTCAACATTTTCCATATTCACAACCTTTCTTATATAAATAAAAATTATATTAAAATTAATTAATACTTAACTTCGCTATTTCTCCTTCATTCCTTTTTTAATCAATAAAAAAGCTATCTTAATATCTAAGATAGCCCATTTAAACATTTAAAATTTGATAACTAAGAAGTTAATTTACAATATTTTATTTCTTTTTAAAACCACTTTTAGATTCACCACATCTTGGACATTTCCAATTATCTGGAAGGTTTTTAAAAGAAGTTCCAGGAGGAATATTAGCCTTAGGATCTCCTTTTGCAGGGTTGTAAGTGTAACCACACACACCACATTGATATTTTTGAGTCTCTTCATCAGAAGTGCCAGAAGCAAAAACAAATGGGAATACAATTAAAAACATTAAGAATAATTTTTTCATTATCATCCTCCTATTCCAATATAAAGAATAAAAAATACCCCAAAAGACAACTAATTTTAATTAGACATCTATTCGAAAATAAATGAAAATATCCTTTAAATATTAAATCATATTCTAGAAAATTTTACTAACACTATACCTCCATATATTTTATATTAAATAAATTCAATATGCTATTAAGAGCACTTTATCACATATGTTTATTTTTTTAATTTTTTCAAGATAAAGCAACTCTATTAGGATTAATAAGTCCACCTTTTGAAATAATTGGAGTTTTGTTATAAAGTTTAGCTAAATTATGCTTGAAAAGAGCATTATTTATTATTGGATGTCCAACTTTATTTTCAATTTGTTCAAGAGTTTTTTCAAAAGGAATTTCTTTAATTAAGTTTGAAACAATATCCAAATCTAACGAGTGATTTTTAACTCCTAAATTTTCAACTTCTTTTATAATATTATTTATTTCAGGACCTTCTAAAATACGACCTAAAGATTTATAAATTTCTTTAGAGTGAAATACTTTAGGTTTAACATAAAATGGTTCTTCCCATGAGTTATAAACTGGAGATGAAGCAAGATACATTATTCCAGTATTATTTTGAAACATTTGAATCTCGTTCTCTTTAATTTTAGTCATATAAAAATGGAATAGTTCCAACCATTTCATTTCTCCTTGAGCAATGAGTTTTGTCTTAACTAAAACATTTGTAACCTCAGTAGATTTCATCATACCATGACTTAATAACGCTCCCAATATAACCTCTTTAATCTCTTGATCTCTTAACTTTATTTCTGGATTATCTTCTAAGAATTGTAAAAATTGTACTATAAAATTTCTATCAAAAGAGATATTAGTAACATCAGAATTTTTATTCTCTTCAGATACTTTGATTAAACCAAATCTAGAAATACGTTCAATATTATCATATAAAATATCATCTTTTCTAATGCTACCATCTTTTAAAACTTTCTTTAAGAAAATATCAGCATCAAAAGGAAGTTGCTTATAAACTAGCTTCATATTTGTATAATATGCTGTTTCTAATTTTTTAGCTGCTAAATCTTCTAAATTCTCTTCAATAGAAAAAATATCTAAAGCTTGATTAAAAAAATTTTCATTCAAATCCTTAAAAATTGTTAAAAGTCTCATTTAATCCCTCCTAAGTTTTACATAAAAATATTATAACAGTTTTTTCATTTAAGCATGCCTTTTGACTAGTTTATCTAATAAAAATTATAATATAAAACAAATAAATTTTTTAGCTTAAATGTCCACTCTATTTCAATAATTTTTATTTTTTTCCCCGTATGAAGCATATTAATAGTATACCTCATTTTTCAACTTTGAATAGAGATTTTGTCCACATGAGAATAAAAAAGAAGAAAACTATCAATTTCATGTACTTTATAAATTAATAGTTTGTTGTTATTAGTAAATAATATACTTTAATTTGTAAAAAATTACTAATACACTAATTTAAATGCTTTATGATAAAATATTTAAAAGATATTTTAAAGAAAGGATTGATTTTATGTTCAAGTCATGGGGTGAAAAAGAATTTATACTTTTTAAATATCTCCTAAAAAATTCGACTTTTTATTTTTGGGAATTGGAAAAAAATCTACCTTTTTCTCGTGTATCAATAAAAAATGCTCTTGATAATATAAACTATTTTTTACGAAACAATAATATTAAAGAAATTGAAAAAAAAGGCGGTATTTTTCATTTTCCATCAACTGAATTAGAAGATTTTTCTATTCAGTGCAATTTTTTTTCAACTAACACTGAACGTTTTGATTATTTATTAATAAAACTTATTTTTAAAAAAGAATTAGTGCTTACAAAAGAAGTTGAAACTCTTGAAGTTTCTAGAAAAACCTTAGAGAATATTTTAAATAATATTAAAAATTTTGTTAGTACTTACGAACTTGAGATAATATCTCAACCATGGAGTGGGTATTATTTAAAAGGGGATATCAATAATATTATTAAATTATCTTATGAGTTTTTAACATATTTATTACTTTCTAAAAGTTTTAATCCAGATTTTTACCGTATTTTTGATTTTCATAATTCTAACCTTGTTTACAAAACTCTTTATACATTCATTCAAAAAAAAGATATTATTGAGTGCGAAAATTTCATCAAAGAGATTTTTGATTTTCTTAATTGTCCTTTAGATTTATTTTATTACAATCTTAATGTCTCTATCGTTCTAATATTAAAACAAAATATTAGTTTTTTAAATTCCTTTACTTATGAAACAATTCAAAATAAAAATTATAAACTTAATATTAATTCTTTATTTAAAATATTAGATAAATATCCTAATTTAAGCTGTATAAAATATTATATCCCTTATTTTTTAGAAATATTTTATGAGATTAATCCAACTACTATTAAACCAAAAGATAGAACAATTTGCTTTTTGCACGAATTAAAAAATATTTTTGAATTTGATATAACCTCTAGTTTACTATCAAAAAGTGAATGTTGCATTAATTTTATCGATTATAAAATAAAGTATAATCTTAAATTTTATAATTTAAGATTTAAGGATTATCCTCCAATTTATACTGAAACCTTTTATAAATCTTTAAAAATTTTTAATAAATATTTTACTAATATTTCTGAAGAAAATTCCTTTATTATAATTTCAACACTTAAAAAATTTTTTATTTCTTCTAAAAATTTTAACAAAAATATTCTTATAATAATACCTGAACTATTTAAGATAACTGCTGTTTACGTAAAAAAAGAACTCATAAATAAATATTTTACTAATGATGTTGATATTTTATATGCCTTTCAAAATTTTTCTTGGGATTATATCAATAATAAGTATGATTTAATTTTTTTTATCAGTAACTTTGATTTGAATATTTACAATGATAATATCCATATTCGAATACCATATTACACAATTAAAGGAAATGAATTTATAAATGATCCACATTACTTTACAAAATTTAATATAATATCTAACTTAAAGGAGTGAAATTTATGAATAAATATGACATTTTAAAATTTGCTCGAGAAGGTGATGAAGAGGCTATAGAAAAAATTATAAAACAATATAATGCTCTTGTTTGTAAAACAAGTCGAAATTTTTTTATAAAAGGTGGCGATTCTAATGATCTAATACAAGAGGGATTTATTGGACTTTTTAATGCTATTAAAAATTATGATGAATCTAAAAATGCTTGTTTTATAACCTTCGCACATATTTGCATAAAAAGACAAATAATTACTGCCATTAAAAATTCTAATGCTGATAAATTTAAAGTCCTTAATGAAGCCTCAAGTCAAAAAAATTATTCAGAACACCAAGAGAAAATATCTTATTCAAAACCATCCTTATCTCTACAATCTCCAGAAGATATATTGCTAGGTAAAGAGTTAGTTAACCTTTTACAAGAATACTTGAACAATAGCTTAAGTGATTTTGAAAAAAAAGTACTCTACTATCTAGTTCAACAACAAACCTATCTAGAAATTGCTCAAATGTTAAATGATACACCTAAACGAATTGATAATACAATTCAGCGAATTAAAAAAAAGATAAAAACATATTTAAATACTTATATTAAATAATATATCAAGCTAAATTCAAAAGGAGTGATTTTCAATAATCACTCCTTTAAACTTATAATAAAAATTCACACTTTCTTTTCCTAACTCTTCAAAAACTCCACTATCTCAAATCCCTCGTAATTAGCTTTCAGTTTTATCTTTGCGCTATAACTTTTCCCAGCCTTACTCTTTAACCCTTTTACACTAATAGTCTTTCCCTTTATAAGCTCTTGAAACCTCTTTAAAGATATAGCCTCATTTTTCCAAAATATAAATCCACAAGAGCAGTTATAAGCTTTTTTAGACTCTGTTATATCTCCCTGACACTTAGGACAAGCTCCAATAGTCTCTTTAACTCTTTCTCCGTACTCTAACTTTTCGTAATCCTTTGACATAATATCTAAAAAATCCTTTTCAACCTTTCGAACTAGTTTAGATACACTTGCGCCCTCCTCTATCTCCCTTTGTATTAGCCACCACTCAGCTGTCACATTGGCAGTTTTAACCTCATCAGCTATATATTCATAAACCTTTAATCCAAGCTCTGTAGGAACTATCTCCTTTCCCTTTAACTCCACATACTTATCTCTAAAAAGATCTTTTATAACAGTGGAACGAGTAGCAGGAGTTCCTATGCCACCACTCTCCCCTTTTTTCCCTTTATCCTTATCCTTTAGAGCTTCTTTTAATCTAATATCTTTTACATATTTAGATATAGATGTCATATCCTTTAATAGAGTAGCCTCAGTATACTGTTTTTTAGGCGCTGTTTCCTTTTCCAGTATTTTGCCACCTATAATTTCGCACTCATATTCTCCGCTATACAATGAGCTTAAAGAGCTACTCTCCTCTTTTTCCTCTTCAAAGTCTCTCTCATCTAAAAACTCCCTATATCCATAGTCCAGTGTTTTGCTAGATGTCCCTTTAAGTATTAAACTATCTACAACTCTTACCTCTCCCAAAGTTTTTTCCATAATCATAGCTCCTAAAAACTGAACTATATAGTACTTACAGACAATCTCATAGATATTTCTTTCCTCTTCAGTTAGTCTTTTTAAATCTATAGTTGTATTTGTAGGTATTATTCCATGGTGTGCAGTTACTAAATCATCATTAAAACACTTTGAAACTTTTGTATAATCCATATTTTCCACTTTAATACCCAGATTTTTAAAAACTCTTTCCATAACTTCTGGTGCCTCTTTAAAATGTTCTAAAGATAGGTACTGGCAATCAGAACGATTATAAGTTATAGCTTTGTATTTATCTCTTAAATCTTGAGTTACTCTCATAACTCTATCACTTTCATAGCTCCACTTTTTATTACAATGCTGTTGCAACTCTATTAGATTAAATGGTAGAGGAGGTTCTTTTTTAACTATCTCTTTAGATACTATTAATCTTTGAACTCCATTTATCTCTTTATCTAACTCCTCTAGTAGAACTTTATCTACAACTTTTCCATCTGACAAAATCTCCTTAGGTGGTACAAGATTTAACTTTAACCTTACTCTTTCATTTAATCTAGCAAACTCATCAGCTAAATTTTCCAAAGCTACCTTTTTTCGACTTTCATCTAAAAACTCTTTTTCATATCTCTCAATAGCCCTTATATACTCCTCTTTTTCTTGAGCATTTGATTTTTTTACAACCTCTACACTTTTTTCTAAGATGTAATAGCTAGATTTTACGTGATTTTTAATCTCTAGATACCTATTTACAATTAGTCCAAGAACGGGGGATTTTACTCTCCCCACAACAACTCTTCCCTCATTCATATTGGCTTTTAATGTAAAAAATCTGCTACCATTAACCCCAAGATACATATCAGCTAAACTCCTAGCATAAGCAGCTTTTCCAAGAGGCTGGTATTTTTCATTAGGTTCCATCTTTTTAAAAGCCTCTCTCACTTTATTAGTGTTATTATCATTTATTAGTACCCTCATAACTGGCTTTTTACAGCTGAAATACTCTATTAGTTCATCAATTAGCAGTTGCCCCTCAGAATCAGGATCTCCTGCATGAATCACTTTTTTTATCTCTTTATTTTTTAAAAATCTCTCTATTAACCCCAGTTGTCTATCTATAACTTTTTGACTATTTTCTAATCTCTCTTTCTCCTCCTTTGATAACCCATTTCCTACGTTATAAAACTTTGGTCTACGCTCCCAAGTTTCATCAATTTTTATGGGTAGATCTAGTAGTTTCCAAGTTTTAAACTTTTCATCTATCTCTTGAGGTTCTTTAAGTTCAAGAAGATGTCCACTTGCCCAAGTTAAAATAGAACTTTCACTTTCAAAGTATCCAGTACTTTTTTCAAAGCCACCTAAAGCCTCTGCTATAGCTTCAGCTACCCCTTTTTTTTCAGCTATTATTAAATCCATATCATCTCTCCCTACCTAAACTTTGTCCACGCTCTCTTCTCTCCTCTTGAAACTTTTTCCAAGGATTTAACTTTTCCATCTTTATACTTTTATCTAAATCTAAACTTCTCTCTTTTTCATCTGTCATAACTTTTTCACAAAAGTTCATAGCTCGCCTATTAAAGCTTCTATTTAACCTTAACACCTCACTTTTTTCACTCTCTATATTTTTATTATTAATAAAAGGTGAAATATATCTATCTGCATTGGTTTCTATCTCTTTAACTATACTTTTAAACTTATACTCTAGACCTTTAGCCACCTCTTCCTGCCCTCCAAACTCTAAAGCTCCCAACTCCACGCGAACTCTTCCACTTTTAAAGCTTTTACACTCTATTTCAAAATCCACATTTCTTCTCTCTTCAAAGTTTCTTTCTATCTCTTTATCCTTTAAAAGTATCTTTGAAAGCAGTCTATACCCCTCAACTCCCTCTAAAGTAGTCCCATCTTTAACTTTAAAATCCACTTCAGAAAAGTTCAATTTCACCTTTAAATCTTTGAAATCATCTCTTTCCAACCTACCACTATTTAAAACTCCTAGGGCCACCTTTTCACCCATTTTTAAAATCTCATATAGTTCCTGCGGTTTATCCATAAACTCTTTTCCAACTCTTTTAAATACATAGCTACCTTTCTCACTGTTTTCAAGTCCCAAATGATTTTTTAAAAGAGTCAGAGCAACACTACTTATAAACTCCTCTTTGTAGTGGTTTTTAGATAAAATATTATACTCTCTATCCAGTCTATTTGGATGTGAAGTGCTATTTATAAATTGTTTTAAAAGTTCAACCTCTCTATCTTTTCCCTTTAAATTTTGAGATATTACAATTGTGTCATGTGCTCTATCGTAATAGCTTAAATCTCCAGCTCTTTCCTCAATTTTACAAGGAATATTTTTTAGTAGTTTATCCACATCCCTTTCAATTGTTTTCTCTAACTTTGGAAAGTTTTCTATCTGTTCACCATTAAATAGATGGATTCGAATTTTATCCTTTTGAACACTCTCTTTAAAAAACGCCACCTTCTCCTCCACAGATAGGTTTTCATATCGGTTTTTAGTAAGAACCTCTCCATCCTTATCCCTTAAAATAGTTTTTTCCAAAGTTGTAGCTTTCTCACCTTTTTTAATACTGTAGCCCAGTCTATCAGCTTCATTTAGTGTTAGCCACCTTGAATCCATATATCCTTTTTCGCTACTTTTTTCTAAAAGAACTAGTGCATCTAACCCCTTATATTCATTTCCTGTTACAGGATTAAATAGTTGTCCCAGTACCTCGTTTTTTACTGGATTTACTCCTTTTTCACACCTTTCTAAAAACCTTTTAATAAATTTTTCCTCCACAGGAGAAAGTTCAGTATCCCTTTTAAATGCTAACTCCTTCTCCTTTACCTCATTTCTTTCAACTTTAGGTGTTTCTATTAGAGGCTCTTTTTCAAGTTCAATTGATATAGGATTTGGTTTTTCTGTGAGTTTACTAAAGGTAGCTAGATTGTCCTCTCTCATTGAGGTATATCCCTCTCTTGAAATAACTACACTATCAACTAATCTACATCCAACTCTTTCTAGCATATCCCCCATCTCTTGAGTTAAACTAATATCTTTTTTAGAAGGAGTTAGATTTCCTGAAGGATGGTTATGGATAAACATTACAGAGTGAGCTTCACTATCCAGTGCTAGTTTTAGTATCTCTCTAGGATAAACTGCACTACGGTCTATAGTTCCATAAAAAAGATTACTATTTTTAATAATATTATTTTGTTTGTCTAAACAAAGAACTTTAAAAACTTCATAATCTTTCTCTCCAAGCTCTGCTCTTACATAGTGTGCAAGCTCTTTTAAGTCGCCACTATATCTCATTCTTTCAACCTTTTTTGCTAAAAAATCATCAATTGTATCCTTTAAAATCTTCAGTTCTGAGTTTTTTTCATTTTTTATCTCTTTTACAATATCCTCATAATTTTTAACCTTATACCCATGAGCTTTAAATATATTAACTAGATTTTTCTCTTTTTCACTATAATTTCTATCTTTTGCTTTTTCTAAACTCTCCAACACTGTTTTATGAACTTCCTTATATTCTAAGATTCTCTCATATCCATCATTGATGAAAGAAGCCACTTTATCCTCTTTATCTATGCCCACACTGTCAACAAGATTATATCCCATATCATCTAAAGTATCTCTAAAGTAACCTGAATACTCAAAGTTATCACTATTTACTAAAAGTATTCCACCTTTAGCAAATCTCTCACTTAAAGCTGCTCTTAAAACGTTGTTTTCTATCTCTTCATAATTACTTTCTAAAACATTACTTTCTAATTTTTTAAAACTTTCCACTTCATTATTAGCATTTAAAGACAGCAGTGCCATATCTCCATATTTTATATTAATATCTGGGTCTCTAAAGTACTCACAAATATTAGCTACATCATTGAAGCTTTTTAGCATAATTTTCTCTGAATTTCTAACTTTTCCCATATAATCAATTATAGACGCCAAATTTTCACTCTCTTTTAAGTTATATTTAAGATTTTCCTTTAACTCTAACTCATTCTCGCTTCCAAACTCTCTTAATATACTCATGGCTCTACCTCTTTATATGATGATACTAAGTCTTCAAACTCCTCCTTTTCCAGTAACTCTTTAACATCCTGGCATTTACAATAGTTTAAAAAGGATTCGACAATACTTTCTCTTAAATATTTTGTATTCTCCTCATGCTCCTCTATAAGCTTTTCTATTTTATCTAACTGCTCTAAAATAACTTCCTTTTCTAATCTCTCTTGGTTATAATCCATTTAAAACTCCTTTATTAAAATAGTTTTTTTTAATATTTCGTTTTTTTCCACAGCTCCAAAATATCTGCTATCAAAGCTATTTTTCCCTCTTCCTAGAAGAAAAACCTCACCACTTTTTAAAACTCCATCTTTTACAAAACTAACTAACTCTCTGCCTTTTGGATCCACCTCAGCAATATCTCCTTTAAACTCACCATTTATATAGATTTTATTGTGATCTACCTTAATAGAATCCCCTTCTACTGCTACCACCTCTTTTAAAAGTGTCTTTATATTTTTAGGCAGATACCCTCTAGAATAAAGGGTTTCTTCAATATTTAAGGGGATATTTAAAACTACAACGTCCCCTTTTTTTAACTCATCAATCTCCTTTAATAGATAGATACCTTTTTCCATACTAGGAGATAGATTTAAAACAAAATATCTATTGCTTAGCTCTTTTACAAAGAGATAAAGTAATAAAGAGGTTGCTATAATACCTATTTTTCTTCTCATCCTAACCACCAGTAGCTTTCTTATATGCAGAATAAACCTTTTCACCCATATTTTTTATCTCAGAACCAGCTTTTCCAATATTCCCACGATTTAAGTTACCAGAAGCATTTCTTATTCCAGAATCAGTAAGAGATAAATTGCTTATTGATCCAGTTAAAAGTGTTGACACTATAATTGGAATTCTTGTTATTAGTAAAAAGAAAAATATAACTATCACCAAATTATTTATAAGTCCAATGGGATTTTTATCATCTATAGAATCTAACATTAAAAAATTCTCAATATACCTATTAAAAAAGTTTATAATTATAACAGCTACCATAATCTCAACTCCTTGGGAAAGAAGAGAGTGAAGTCCCTTTGTGGCCACCTCTCTAGTCTTAGAGAAAACTCCAAAGGGCATAAGTACAAAAGCCAGTGCTGTTGTAAGATAAAACTTTATAAAAATAATAACTATCTCTAGAGCTATAAGTCCTGCCACAATTCCAAGGCTACTTCCAAGTAGAAAAAGAGTTATTGGCAAACTTTCGATTAAAGCCAAGTCCATAGCTAAAGCTCCAGCTGAAACAGTTAGAAATATTGGTGTTATCTTTGACATAACCAGTGAAAATACAACTCCTGGAGAGGTTTCAAGGGATTTTGAAGCCACCCCAATAGAAGCCAAATTCCCAAGTTGTATAAAGCCATCTAAAACAGTTTTTATAATATATCCGTACTTTGTTATAACCCATATGAAAAACCCATAGAGAAGAATTTTTTTCATAAAAGTTATAAATATTCCCATTCCATCGTCCTCATTAAAAAGCATGGAAAGAGTTAAGTCCAACATTAAAAATATATAGAGCATACTTTTAACAGTTGGAGTTAGGTTGTTTATTATACTTGTGCTCAAATTTTTAAACTCACCTATAACCACTAAAAAGTCTAAAATTTAAATCAGCCTCCAATCGTCACTTTCTGTTTTTTTAGCTCCTCATATCTTTGTAACTCCTCATTCATAGATTTTTTCAAGTCAGCTTCAAGAGTATCAAGTTTGTTCTCTTTTGCATTGTCCTCTGTCACCTTTACAGATTCCACAGAAGCGTTCATTTTAACCATTGTTGACATTACGCTTTTTAAATCTAGTAGTATTGTATTAGTTTGTCCAAGTAGATTATTTGTTGCTTGAATTGCTTGAAGGGCACCAGTTGTTGTACTGCTGGCATTAAGTAGAGTTTCTAAGTTTGCTTTATCACTTTTAAGTTGTGCTGTAAAACCTGAGTTTATCATAGAATCATAAAGAGCATATTGCGTCATCTCCTTAGCTTTTTTTAGCTCTCTATCCACTTTTTTAAGATTCTCCTCTGTAAACTCTGTGTTCTTTTCAAAATTTTCCGGGTCCTTTTTATATATATCCCAATATCTATTAACTAGTTCTTGTTGATTATATATAAATCCCTTACTTTGATCTTGTAATGAAATAGCCTGATTTAAAGTGTATCTCAAAGAGTTTATATTTCCATCACTTATATTTTTTCCAAGTCTTTTTAAGTTTTCAACTTGATTTTTTATCATATTTATCTCATTTTCAATCTGTTTTGCCTGTTTTATTCCTTGGTCCAATAGCTCTGTATTCATCCCAGTTTGAGTTTTAGATATAGTTTTAACTAAATTTAGTAAATCTCCAAACCCCTTTATGCTTATAGATTTTCCCAAAGTTGAAAGTCCTAAAATTATAAAAAGCAACACTAAACTCCTAATTTTTCTCATACCTCACCATCCTTTAAATTTAAAAACTCCTTTGTAAACTCATCTCTATTACCACATCTTTTATATATCTCTAAAGCTAGATTTTGATTCTCTTGACTTGAAGAAGCAAGAAGTTTCAAACTTTTTTCGCGTAGTGCTAAAGAAAACTTTCTAGCTCCAACTTCACTTTTTAAATAGTACTCTTTCTTTGGAGTTGAAACTGCTATAATCTCTACCTCACGTCTATTTAAACCAAACTTTTCATAGATAGGTATATAATTTTCCCCTTGAGCATTCAGATTAGGTAAAAATATCTTTGTTTTACATGCATCTAAAATTGTTGTAAAGAGCTTAGAGTTTAAAATATCTCCTAACTCCTGTGTAGCAAAAACAACAGATGTATTTTTCTTTCTAAGGACCTTTAACCACTCACGAATCTTATTTGAAAACATCTCATTGTCAAAGAACATCCAGCACTCATCTAGTATAATTAAACTTGGGCTACCATCTAATCTTCTCTCTATCTTATGAAAAAGGTAGTTTAAAAGTGGAATTAGAGCCTGCTTATTGTTAAAAATCTTTCCCATTTCAAATACCTGCCACCTATCATAGTGTATACTCTCTTTATCTGAGTCAAAGTATCTTCCAAGAGCTCCAGTTATCATATAGTTGCTAAGAGCCTCTTTTAATGTTGTGTCACTTAGATAGTTAGAAAATGCTGTTAAAGTTCGAAACTCTTTTGGAGTTGTGCCTAGAAGTTTTAAAGCTTCCCATATTTTATCCTTTTGTAGTGGTGTCAGCTCTATTCCCTCTTGGATAAATATCTCAATTATCCAATCGTTAGCCCACATTAACTCTATTTCAGAGTCCACATCACCAAGAGGTTGAAAGCTTAAATCCTCCTCCCCCAAATCATAAAAGTGCCCACCCATAGAGTATGTAAGAACTCTACTTGAACCATCTTTATCAAAGAAATATACATTTGAGTTATCATATCTAAAAAAGTGAGAAGCTATAGCACCTAAAAGCACCGATTTTCCAGCTCCAGTTGGTCCTACAATACATGTGTGCCCCACATCTCCCACATGAAGATTAAATCGAAATGGTGTTGCTCCTTCAGTTTCTGTATAGATAAGTGAATCAACTTTCAGATGTCTATTTTCCCTATCCCCTGCCCAAACTGAGTTTAGAGGTATAAGGTGGGATAAAGTTATAGAGTTTAGAATTGGTCGTCTAATATTATGGTATATATCCCCAGGATTACTTCCAAGATAAGCTTCAACTCCATTGACACCCTCGATTACTGCCACAAATCCCATATCATTTATAGTTTTACAAATAAGCTCTGCCTTTCTCTCAACCTCATGAAAATCAGAATCCAAAACAATAATTGTACAAGTATAGTATCCTTGAGATAAATAATCCCCTCTTACTAAGTTCATTTGATCATCTATACCCTCAGCTTTTTCAAGGGCATCTCGGTTTTCATTTAGATGTTTTTCTCCATTTGTAAACTCATTTAAAACTCTTTGAAGAAAAGATAATCTCCCTTGGAAAGTAGTGTTCCAGACACCTTTTAATATTGATAGTGACTCCTGCTTTCCAAGAGTTAAAAACCTTGTTACCCACCTATACTCTATATTCAGATGGTTCAATCTATCGAAAAATCCAGCCTCTGTATATTGTGGAAAATCAAGAATAGAGATAGTTCTCATATGTTTTTCTCCAAGTTGAGGCTTTAAGCCACCAATCATAGGAGTGTCACATAGATAGTTTCCCATATAGTTTGGAACAGTTGGAATTTTAACCTTTGCCATCTCATACTGAGATACACAAGAGTGTAGATAGGTGTATGTTTCCTCGTCATTTAGTGGATATATTTCTAAAAAAATCTCCTTTAACAGCTCATATATCTCCCCACACTCTTTTTTAAACTTTTCCACCACTTCATCTAAGTTATTCTTTCTAGAAACCTTTCTCTTCACAAAAAAGTCACCTAATTTTTTCCTATTATCTAGTGGTGTTAAATACACAAAAGTTAAATAGTACTCACTTTCAAAATGATTTCCACTTTGAAAATGGCCATATCTTTCCTCATCAATAATTTGTAATCCTAAAATATGAGAGTTATTTTTTACATAGCTATCACTGCGTTTTCTTCTAGCCTCTACAAATATGCTCCAGCCACTATCAAATCTTTTTATTACGTTATTTATTTTTGCCACAATATACTCTAGCTCCTCCTCTGTGGCGTTATCTAAATCTTTTCCTCTATATCTAAAAGTTTTTTCTAAAGTTCCATTTTTATTTAAAACCACTCCCTCATCTACAAGCAGTACCCAAGGGACATAATAGCTTAACTTATCCTTTAATTTTTTATACTCTCTTATCATATTAGCCCTCGTTTAAATAGTCTTTTTGTTTGCTATATCTCTTAAAAAAAATCTTTATAAGCAGAGGATCTTTTTTACAAACTCCCCTTAAAATAAAGTGAATAATAAAGTTGATAACCAGTAGCATTGGTTGCTTTAAAGCTAGTAAAAATACACCTCCTAAGGTTATATTTAGTATAAAAGCCTCTCTTGAAACTCCCATAATTGTTTGAGGCTTAATAAGTCCTTGGCAAACAGGTACTCTATTTTTCTTCATAACTTCCTCCTAGAACTCTTTTAAAATATATCCCTTATTAAACTCCACTAGCTCAGTTATAGATGTTACCTTTCTTAAGCCACGCTCTCTTTTTAAAACCACAATAATATCAACAGTTTTTCCAATCAGCTCCTGCTGTTTATTTACAGATACCCTTTCAATATACTGTTCAAGTTGTCTTAAGCCACCAATAGCTGAATCACTATGAATAGTTGAGATACCTCCAGGGTGTCCAGAGTTCCAAGCTGTTAGTAAATCTAGAGCCTCTTTTCCTCTAATCTCTCCAACTATAATTCTATCTGGCCTATATCTCATAGTTGATTTTAAAAGGTCTGTCATCGATGTATAATCAGAAGTTTTAAAGAAAACTGTATTTGGGCAAAGGCTTTGTAGCTCTCTTGTGTCCTCTAAAATAAGCAACCTTTCATCTTTTTTTATGCTACCTATGCAAGCGTTGACAAAAGTTGTTTTTCCGCTACTTGTTCCTCCAACCACAAGTATATTTTTTCTATCATGAATAGCTTTTTCTATAATATTTAATTGATTCTCTTTTAAACATCCCATATTCACATAATCCCTTAGAGAAAACACAAGAGTTGACATCTTTCTTATTGTAAAACTTGGGTTTTTCACAGTTGGTGGAACTCGCCCTTCAAATCTAAATCCTGTTTCAGGAAGCTCTGCACTTAGCCCACTATTTCTCTCATCCACTATGGTTTTTACATGAGTTGCCACAGTGTTTATAATTCTCATAGCTGTGTCTGCATCTACAAAAAGCTCAGTATCTCTTTGGCCACCACTTAAAGTATCTATCCAAAGTTTTCCATCTGGGTTTAGCATCACCTCAATCACATCATCATCTTGAAGCAACTCCAAAATCTCCTTCCCAAAAGAAAATCCCAAAATATTTAAAATTCGTCTATTATACTCCTTTTTCTGCTCCATTCTCCACACTCTCACCTTCTTTTAACTCCAACACTTTCCCTAGCTCATCATGTAGTTGTTTTAAAAAACTCTTATCACCTCTTTTAGCTTCCAAAATTCTAGCTGTACTCTCGTTTTTCACAAATCCATAGAAATATTCAATTGTTAATTTTTTCAGATACTCATTTTTTTCCATCTTTAACTTTTTTGATTTTTCAAGTATCTGTTGTTTTTTATCATCATAACTTTCATAACTTTTCTTTTTATTCATACTCTACTCCTCCAACATTTTCTCCCTTCTACTTCTCTACAAAATTGTATAACCCCTCTATTTTTTCAACTTTCTCCTTCGTTTTATCTAAAAAGTACTTTTCCAAATAGTATCTAATCTTATAACCCATAAGTGGATATTTCCCACCAAAAGCTATAATATTTCTTTTATCACTCAGTTTATTTCTTACCTCTTCAGGAGTTAAAAGTCTTCGTCCCATACTGTTTTCAGATATATTTCCATCAAGCCCTACTCCCATTTTTTTAGAAGATTGATTTTTTACTTTAATTGTTTTTTCCCCTAAAATATCTGATATTAGTTGTGGAGTTTCTTTATCAGAAGGAGTTGGAGTATAGTAAACAGACACCATACAGTTATCTAAAATAGTATTTCTATCTCCATATACATTTTTTAATTGATTTAAAGCTTGAGCTATAATAACAGCTTTCATTCCATATCCAGCTATATAAGCTAATGCTTTCTCTAAAAGCGGAACTTTCCCAAATGCTGGAAACTCATCTAACATAAGCATCATTCTATGTTTATGAGGAGAGCTATTTATATCTTTTAGTTCTGGACAAAGAGTTCCAATAATCTGAGTTAATAAAAGCCTAACAAGGGGGGATAGTGTATCTATAGCTTCAGCTTCAACAACTACGTATAAATCCACAGGTGTAGTAAAATTCATTAAATCTGTAACTTTAAAATCAACCTTTCTAGTGTTTTTTCTAATAATAGGGTCCTTAAATAGTGTCAGTGTAGCAAGTGCAGAGGATATAATACTTGCTGCCTCTTTTTCATCCTTATTTATAATCTCTGCTGCAGTTCTAGCTACAATTGGATGAGTTCTAGGTGGGATACCCTCTAGTTGAGACTCTTCATAAATATTTTTAAAAAATCCATCTTTTTCAACATGTTCATGAACAATTAAACCTCTTAGTCTATCAAAAAGTGGAGCCTCTGTTGATGTTAGATAATCTACCAGGTCACCAAATGCTGCTACCTCTCCTTTTTTATCTTTTTCATAGAGCACATGAAGTATCATTCCAACTAAAAAAGTACTTGCTGAAGTTTCCCAGTGGTCTCTTTTTTTACCAACTCCAGGATCTGTCAAAATATCAGCAATAATTTGAACATCTTTAAACTCCCAAGAACGACCAAGTCTTACTCCACCTAAAGGGTTATATGAAATAGAACTCTCTGAATAGGGTGCAAATTTTAGTAGTTTATGTTTTAAACTGTTTTTTCTATATCCTGATGTTAAAGCCCAGTTTTCCCCTTTTAAATCCAGTACTAAAGAGCTACCTTGCCAGTTTAAAAGTGTTGGTATAATGATTCCCACCCCTTTTCCAGAACGGGTAGGAGCTATTACAGATATATGTGTTTTATCGTTTTCAATAACTGTTTTTCCATTTTTAGTTCTTCCTAAAATAACTCCGTCCCTATACTCACCTTTTTTACAAAGAATACCCATCTCTGAAAGCTCGCTCTCTTTTATCCAACGAGCTGAGCCATGAGAATCGAGCTCCTGTTTTTTTAAAAGATAAATAAATATCCCCACAGTAAAAGTAAAAAGTAAACTTGCTCCTAAGGTTGTACTTATATCCACATATCTTTTTAAATATGGATTTTCATATAAGACCTTCCATCGCAGTATTGAATATGGGTTATAAAGTCTTTCATATAGAGGTTTTCCAAGGGCTATATGATAGTTTAGAGCCCTAGCCAAATTTTGTGTGGCAACTCCCAAAGAGATAGTTACCATAGTAAAAAGAGTTCCTGCTACCACAACATATTTTTTTGTTTTTTTATCTAATCTTTTCATATTCCACCTACTTATATGGTGTTAAGATAATGTCACTATTTACAATTACATTGAATCTACTTCCTGGAGCTACCTCAATAGTTGGCTGGATTCCTAAAATCTTATTGGCCACAGTGTTTCCAATAGAGATAATCTGCTCACCGCCACCTTGAGCTGCAGCTACTCGCCAATCATTGTCATCATATCTATCATTTGTAACAATAGCTCCTCCAGCTCCCAAAATAGAGCTAAGTACAACAGCTTGAAAAAGTTTAAAAGTATGGTTATTTACTTTTCCAGTTACCCCTGCATACCCTGACAAATCAACTCCTGGAAAGTTCTCTAAATTTAAAGAGTTACCATTTGGAAATATTAGTCTTTGCCAAACAATAAGGATTCTTGATTGGCCAAAAGTTATAGCACTGTCATAAGTTCCCACTACTCTAGTTCCCTTTGGAATAAGAAGATAGTTACCTGAAACTGTATCGTACACATCTTCACGGATATTCCCTGTTATAGTTCCAGGTAGATCTGAATTTATCCCACTTATCATAATTCCAGGCAAAATAGATCCAGCCTTAATCTCATAAGGAGAGAAAGAACTCATCTCCTCATATGGGTTGTAATTTTTTCTTCCAGGTTCAGAGTTTAAAAAGGCTTTTTTCTCTTGCTGGTCATTTGAAATTTGCCCGTTACTGCTGTTTTTGCCACCTTCTAAAGATATATTCATATCCTGCTGGTTTCTATTTTCATCTTGAAACCCTATATTAGCTTTTCTAGCTGCTATTTCATCCTGCACCAATCGTTCATAGTAACGTTCTCTTTGTTCTTCATAGGGATTAGGAGTATTTTTAGCAGGTGGTGGTATTATATTTTGATTCTCACTGCTACCTATTTCAGGTTTTGTCTCAGTTTTTTCAGATTCTATCTTTAATCTTTTTATCTCTACTCCGTCATATCCAAGAAGTAGATTCAGATCCTCAACACCATCCTTTCTTACACTATCACTTTCTATACTCTCTTTCGCTTCAGCTTTTGCCACCTTTTTCTTAGGTTTTTTTAAAGCTTCATAAAATCCATAAGTTATAGCTACCACAAGAAGAATTGCAGCTCCTATTGCCACCTCTTTTTTTATCTTCTCTTGAGGTTCAGGTTTTTCAACTTTATCTATCTCTTTCTCCTTTTCCTCCATACAGTCACCTTCTCCTTATAGTAATCTCTTTTTCCCCAACTCTTAAAACACCCTCTTTAAAAGTTCTATCTACAATGAGATAATTCCCCTTTACACGATAGTTTACAAGAAGAAGTTTCTTTCCATCCTTAATGTAAAATGATGGTAACTCTTGAAGATTACTGTTCATAACTAAAAAGGTTTTCTTTCCATCATCAAAAATCACAGATGGAACAAAGGAGTACTTCTTAGTGTTCACAGAATACCTGTAGTTTAAATTTCTTGGGTCTGTTAAAGTCATCTCCTCTTCACTTTGAGCTTTCACTATATTTTTCATAATATCATCTTGTGGATAAAGCCATTTAACCACAGGGTTATACCACTCTTTAGCTGAGTAAAGATTTATGTTATATGTTCTTTTATTTGTATTTATAACAAGATTAGTTTTTAAACCTAATGAAAAAGGTTTTATATATATAACTGTTCTTTGCCCCTCACTAGAACCTGTAACTGCACTAGCTTTTGACCATCTAGCTGTATCTCCTCCAGCCACATAGGTTACCTCCTCACCAGGCTGAAGAAAAATTGTTGTTAGATAGTTAACTCTACAATATATTGTGTACATTGAGTTTTCATTATAAACAAACTCAGTTTGTATATTTGCCTTAGCCTCTTTTATTCCAGAAACAATAATAGCGTTGGCACTTGGTGATATCTCTTTTAAAAACTTTTCGTTACTTCCTAGGGCCACACTACAAATCAAAGCTACCCCTATTAAAGTTTTACATACTCCCATGTCACTTCTCCTTTGAGATAGAAAAGTCCGTTACCATAATTCCTAAAGGATTGTTATCAATCTCCTCCAGGGTTTTTGGCTGTTTTTTATCTAAAGTAAAAATTCCAATTAGGTTTTCTTTAGATACAACCTCTCCATTTTTATCGTAAATCTTCTCTTCCCATCTCACTTGATATGAATTTTTTGTTCCTGAAATCTTTGTAAAAGAGTTAATGAAAACATCTCTTGATAGAAACATCTCAACCATCTCACTAAGCTTCTCTTTTTGAATTAAATCTCTATACTTTTTCTCTGAAAATCCATTTAGAAAAAATAGATTTTTTTTAAAATTTCTTCCAACTAAAACCTTATCTCTTGGGACGCTTCTCATATCTCTTAAAACCTCTTTTAAAAAATAACTTTGAGCCACCTCATCAGGAACATATTTAACCTCATAAGCTGTATTTATAGCTTTTGCATTTCCTGTACTATCCACTTCAATAACATATGGAATAAGGCTTGATCTTGTAGAGAGATAAAAAGTTATTGATAAGGATACTGCTAAAAGAATCAAAGAGATAAAAGACAATAACTTCCAAGTATGAATAGTTTTAGATTGTTTCATATAAAAGTCCAAAAACTCCTCCTTTGCCTTTTCATACCCTATCTCTTTATCCAAAAGTAACTCCTCCTGTTATATTAAATACGTTACTTACCAAAATAGAAGCGCCACCTACAATAGCCAGAGCTGCCACAATCTTTATAGATTTTCCCATCATGCTACCACCATCAGAAAAAGCCCAAGTAAGCCCAGCCACTGCGATAGATATTAGAGCCACCGCTAAAGCCACCGGCCCATTTACAGATTTTTGAATTACACTTGCAGGCTCCTCCCATACCATATCAGCATTAGTTGAAGCAAAAGATACAACTGAATTAAAAAAATACAATGCCATTCCCACAACTACTCCATTAAACTTTTTCATTTTAAACCTCCTTGAATTTTTATAAACAAAAAAGCCCATGAAAAAAGCAAATGATAAATTATCATCTACTTAAATTCACGGACTTTGGGTGCTCCATTTGGCCATAAAAAATTATTCTTTTTTAATTAAAGAAAACTAAAGACATTTGGGGACTCCATTATTCTTTAAATTTCATTTTATTTCCTTAGTGAACTTATTCCAAACTTGATTTATTTTTCCTTTTTTTAACAAAAAAAAAAGATATTAAAAAAATTACTGTATATCCAAAATAATATATTTTAATAAGTTTTATAAGTTTTAGTTCTAAAAATAAAATATTCTTAAGGAGTGATTACATGAAAGAAAAGAATAAACATCTCTTAAATTATGAAATTAATGAATTAAAATTTTTAGAAGCTTTATCTTTAGGAGTCACATTTAAAACTACTCATAAATTATTCCATGCCAAGCAATTTGGAGATAGAAAACATTATGAACAAACATTTCAATACGAACTCTATTCTGAAGGTTTTTTTGATTTAAATAAATCAGAACTTTTACGCCTTGGTATAATTAAAATAAAAAAATAACTAAAAATTATAATTATACAAAAACCTCTAGAAAGACTAGAGGTTTTTTATATAATTCTTTATTGTTTTAAGTTCGTTTGTAGTTAAATCTTGAAAAAGTTTTTTCTTAAATTTTTCCTGTATATAAACTCCTAAATCTTGATTTTTAGATTTAAATATATTTACTAGTTCTAATAACTCTTTAATCTCCTCTTTTCCAACCATATCATTTTCTTTATTTTTAAAACTCTTTCTTTTTTCTAAGATACTCTCACCTATTCCAAAATATTTATCTCTATTTTTTAAAAAAATCTCCTTATTTTCATGTAAAAATCCAAGTAATGCTTCACCACTTTCTTTTTCTAAATTTTCTATTTCGAATAAAGCTCCTAGCATTATAAGATTTCTAGCTCTTTTTCTTCTTTTCTCTCTACTTTCATTGGACATATATATTTTTTTATCTCTTTCTAATTTTTGAAGCTTTTCTTTTTTCTTTTGAATCTTCCTATTTAAACTATCTATCTCCATCTTTTCCTCCAAATTTAAAGCTACTCTCTTGAAAAGAAACTGGATTAAAAATATATTTTTTATTAAAACTTCCAGTATATATTTTTAAAACTTCTGAAATATAGTTATCTGTCTCTGTAAAAGGTGGAATACTTTCATATTTTTGAACATTACTATGCCCTGCATTATAACTTGCTAAAGCTAAAGCTATATCATTATTATTTAGTTTTAAACATCTTGAAAAATATCTAACTCCTGCTTCAATATTTGATGAAACATTAAATGGATCTACTTTAAGTTCTTCTGCTGTTTCAGGCATAAGTTGCATTAATCCAATTGCTCCTTTCTCTGACACAGCATTATGGTTAAAGTTACTTTCAACTTTCATAATAGAAACTACTAGTGCTGGATCAATCTCATATTTACTTGAAAATCGAATAATATCCTCATAGATAAATTGAGCATTCTCTAAATTAGAGATATTTTTAAAAATATACTTTTCTAAAAGTTCATCCTCTGAGAAAATAGTTGAAAATACTAAACAAAACAATAAAATAAAATTACTTCTATAACTCATTGACTCCCCCTTTTAAAATTTAATAATTTTATGCTTTTTATTCCAAATATAGAGCATTTCCTTTTTTAAAAAAATAAAAATCAAAGAAAAAATAGAAAAAAATAAAGAAATAGAGTGTTTGCATAGTATAACTACCCAACAGAAGTCACCAAAGTGCACGCTTAATAGTTTCTAACATTTGCCTTGGCAAATTGCTAGAAACTGCGTGTTTAAAGAGGTTTTCTGACCTTTCAGGTGTCTTCGACTTTGGAGGAGGTGAAATCATGGCAAATTATCATTTGAATATATCTTATGGTAGAGTTGGAAAAGGTGGGCCACATATTGACTATATTTTAGGACAAAATAAATATGCTAATAAAGAAAATGAGATTAAATACACTAATCACAATTTGCCTAATTGGTGTAAATCTCCTAAAGATTTTTGGGTAGCTGCTGATAACAAAGAAAGAGTCAACGGTACAGTGTATAAAGAGATTAGAATATCTCTTCCTAATGAACTGTCTCATGAGAAGAATATTGAGCTTTTAAATGAGTTTATAGATACCATTTTAGAGGGGAAATACCACTATTCTGTATCTATTCACAGTAAAGAAAGTTCATACAAAAAAGAGATTTTAAATACTCATGCTCATATAATGTTTTCTCCAAGAGAACTTGATGGAATTGAGCGAAATAAAGATATTTTTTTTAAAAGAGCTAATGCTAAATCTCCAGAACGTGGAGGTTGTAAGAAAAATACAAGTTGGAATAATATAGAAAAGTTATTAGAGATAAGAAAACTTTGGGAAGATATACAAAATAAATATTTAGAAAATGAAAAAAGTAATGAGAGAGTTTCATGTGAAACTTTAGAGAAACAAAGAGAGATTGCTTTAGAAAAAGGAGATATTTTTTTAGCTAAATCTTTAGATAGAGACCCCGTTCAAATAGATGGTTATCTATTAAAAAAATCTAAAGATAAATTAAATAAAATGGATAAAGATAAAATAGAATATTTTAAAATAATTAGAGAAATAAAAGAATTAAAAGATGAAATTCTAAAATTAGAAAGATTAGAAGCTGAAAAATCTTTGAAAAAAGACACAATAAAAGAGATTGATTTAGAGTTAAATAGCTTTAGTGATAGTAAATACCAAGATATTTTAGACACTCATGAGAAGTTAGAAGGAATTAATGTGCAAATCTTAAAAGTTGAACATGAGCTTTTAAGCAGTTTTAATATGGAAAAAAATAGATTAGATTCTTTAAATCTATTATTGAAAAATTTAAACAATGATAAACTTAATTTAGAAAAGTATTTGGATCAATTTGAAGAAACAATACAAGAGAATGAGTTTAAAGTTTATGCAGAAGAAAAATTAAAAAATAGTTTCAATACTATGTTTAATATATTTAATCAAAGTAACTATGAAATAAAAAAAGCTGAGAAGATCTTAAAAAATATTCCAAGACAGTTGGAAAACTTAGAAACTACAAGTTTAAATATTCTGACTAAAGGTGAGTACTCTAAGTTAAAGAGAAAATTGGATTCTAATGAATTAAACTTAATGATATATAAATCTGGTTATAAGTATAAAGATGGTAGCGAGAAAAAGTTAAATTTCTTTAAAAAAGAGATTGAGAGATTAAGCGAGTCAAATAAAATAATTTTATCTCAAATTGAGAAAATAAAAAGCGATTATTCCACTTCTGAAATGAAAAATAAAAAGATTAGAATTGAAAAAAGTATAGAATCAAAATTACTAAAAGAAAAAGAGTTGCAAGAATCTATCCTGTTAGATAGAAAAATAACCGTTGAAATCCTACGTAAAACTCTTTTTAAGGTTGATGATACTATTTTTGAGTGTTATTTATCCAAAATGAAGTCAGAAAGTCTTAAAATCAATTTAAAAGCTTCAAAGTCATCTGAGATTTATAATTATTTTAAAAATATGAAATTTGAAAATATAGAACGCTTAGCTTTAAACAATTTAAGTAAGGGAAGATACTTTAAAGCTATGAAAGAATATGGAGTTTTAGATAAAAAAAGAATTGAGTTACAAATAAAAAGAGATTCATACTCAACTCTATCTAAAAAGTTATTACATTTAGGGGCTTTGTCTAAAGTAAATAGAGAACTTAAAAATGTTAATGCGTCTCTTTTAAAATTAGAAAAAGAGTTTAAAGAGATTCAAAGATCAATTGATGATAAAAAACTTCATGAAGAAATATCTAAAATTAATAATTTAAGAAATAATATTGCTGATAGGTACTCTAAACAAAGTGATATGTTCAAAGAGAAATCTAAGCTTAATGAATTTTTTATTAAAGAGACAAATAAGCTAAAAAGAGATTTAGATTTTGAAAAAGATATATCTAATAGATTTACTAAAGCATCTTTAAAAACAAATTATATTAATTTAAGAGGAAAAATCTTAGGTAACTATTTAGTTGATTTTGAAATAGAGAAAAAGAAAAGTTTTGAAATGGATTTTTAAATTTTATATTAAAATATTTTAGTGTTAAAAATTAGATCGTTTATTTTACTTTTAAAACTTATTTTAAAAATTATACGTTGTTTCTTGTTGTTTTTTTGTTATATATTGTTTTTTTGTTATGTACAAAAAATACATATGTATTTTCTCTATTTTGTTATTGATTTTATTGACTTTTTTGTCGATATTAATAATCCAAATTAACAAGGGTTATAATCCAAATTAACAAGGGTTATAATCCAAATTAACAAGGATAACCATCCAAATTAACAAGATATATAATCCAAATTAATAAGGTATATATTTATTATATATAATTTTTCCTAATGAATAAGGTATATTTTTCCTAAAAACTCTATATTTTTTGATAAATATATGCTATTATATAGAAAATTCTTAATGAACAAGATATAGTTTGATGAAATTTTATAACTTATACCTTGTTAATTTGGGTCTTTTTTATATAAAACAAGGAGATAAATATGTCTAAAAAAATAAATGATTTAATTGAGACAGATGGAACAGATTTTATAGAAACAATAGATACAGGCCCCACATATTACTTGGAAGAAGATATATCTATAGATGAACGATATATAAAAAATAAAGCTTTAGTACGTATGGATATGAACATAGTACAGTTTCCAATTTTTAGTAAAAATACAAAAAGAAAAAAGAACGAAATAACGACTTATTTTTTCAATAAGAACCGAGATACCTACATTACAGTTAAACCATCGAGTGGAGAGTTAATTCCAGGAGAAGGAGAAGAAAGAGTTTTTATTGCCCTAATGAAATTAATGAAAGAAAAAGGTATGACGCAAGAATTTATTGTTACTGCTAAAGAGATAAAAGATGCAGTAAAAACTCATTCCAATAATTATATTAGTGAAATAAAAAGAGCATTGTTAAGATTATCTGAAACTAGTTATAATTTTAAAAATACAATGTATTCTAATGAAATGAATGCTATTTTAAAAGAAGAAGTGAGCACACCAATATTGACATTTAAAGCAAAAAAATTAGATTTGTCAGGAAATGAAAATATAAAAAACACAATAAAAGATGGGCGTATTAGAGAGGTTTATATTATAAGAATTTCCGACCACTTTTACAAAAATATCGTGAAAAGAGGTTATTTAGTATACGATTCAGATATTCTTTTAGATATAAACTCTAGTGTTTCAAGAACATTATACATGCTTATTGAAAAAATAAGATTTGAAGAATTATATGTTAGAGAATCAGTTTTTGCGTTAATAAAAAAAATCCCTTTAAAATATGAGAAAAAAACTTTATCTACAACAATAAAAACTTTAGAAAAAGCTTTTAATGAGTTAAAACAAAAACATCTTATAAAAGATTTTAAATTTATCAAAACGTCAACGTGGCTAGAATCAGATGTTGAAATATATTTTGATGAAACTCATAATATTTTAAAGCAAGAGAGATTTGATGAAGATAATAAAGATCTTAAAAATATATACAATAATCTAGCTATAAGTTTTACAGAGAAAAATATAGAAGAGATAAAACCATCAATTGCTGTAACAAGTGAAATGATATTTGATATTTTAGAGAAAATGCCATCTAAAGCTAAAAATTTGAAATCTATGCCTAAAATTATAAAAGATACAATAGAAAACTATGGTTATGAAAAAGTTAAAGCTACAGCTATCTATATGTCCAATCAAAAAAAAGTGACTAGTCCTAGAGCATATTTTTTAAAAGCTCTTGAAAATAATTGGGCTGATGATATTTTAATTAAAGAAAGTAGCGAAAGATCATCTGCTACTATAGTTCAAAAAGAAGAAGTGAACAAAATAGATGAAATAGATGAGAGTATAGTTAAATTTTATAATGATTCACCTGATAATATAAAAAAAGATATTGAAGAAAAAACATATCGAGAGTATATTAAAGAGTGTGGACAAGAAACAAAAATTCAACAAATGGCATTTAGTGTTGCTAAAAATAGTTTAATTTACAAGTATATCGAAAAAAATAATTTACATAAAGTTAAAAAAGTAGAAATTCAAGATATTCAAGAGGTTCAAGAAAAAAAGGTTCAAAATAATGATAATTTAGTTTTAGAGTTGGAAGTATTTAACGATATAATAAATAAAAGTATCGATATGTACAAAATGATTCTTAATTTAACAGATGAAAAAATTATAGAAATTAAAAGAGAAACTTTAAAAGAATTAGGGACTAAATTTATTCTAAAAAAACTTACAATAGATGAGATAAATGAGACCATCGCAGAGAAACTGAAATAGGGAGGAAATATGGGAAAAGTTATTACAATAAAAAATAATAAGGGTGGAGTTGGTAAATCATGGCTTACTTTGCAATTAGCTCATATCCTTTCAAATATAGAAAATAATAAAATACTAGTTTTAACGTCTGATTCACAAAACAATGTTATGTTATATGCAGGTGTTGATGTTGAATTTGATGAGGGGTTAGAAAATTGGTTAGATAAAGGTGATGGAGATATGATAGCTTTAAGAGAGAATTTATATTATATTCCATTAACAAGTAGTAATTTTAAAAGGGGATTTGATAAAAAATTAAAAATATTAATTGAAAAGTTAAAAGATGAATATGATTATATTTTAATAGATTCAGTTCCAATACTAAATATAGATAGTTGCTTTTTAGAACTAGCAGATAGTATAGTAATACCAACAATGCTTGATACCGCAAGTTGTAAAGGAATCTTGAATTTATCAAATGAAGTAGATTTAGCGAAAGTAAAAGCAATAGTACCAAACAAATTTTCTAAAACAAAGTCAGAGAAATTTTGGAAAAATATATTAGGAGATTTCTTAAAAGGGAACTCAATTTATTTTGCTGAACCTATACCTCAAATGGCATTTTTATCTGAATTAACACATCAAGGAAAAACTATTTTAGAGAGTAGTTCAAAAAAAATAGATGAAATACAAAATAATTTAATAGAAATTGCTAGGGTGGTGTCTTAATGAAAAAGATTAATGTAAAAATAGCAAATAAATTAGGAGAAAAATTTAAAGAAACTAATATTCCAAAAGCTAATATAGAAACAACAGAGATAGTTGAAATTAAAGAAAAATATAATCCAATATTAAATTATGATGAGTTTGAGCTTGAAAATACACAGAAAGAACAAATGATTCTATTTGAAGAGAAAGCAATTCATCATGCAAATGAACTTTCTAAAAATACTATAGCCTTATCAAAGATATTTTATGAAGCTCAAAAAACATTAGCATCTGCAAAGACAGGATCATTTGTAAAATGGTTTGAAGTATTGGGGTTTAAAAAAGATTTTGTATATATGCTTCTTAAAAGAAATGAATTATTTATGGAAGTTGAGAATGAGAGAATATTTGAAATACCAGAAAAAGCTATAAAAACTATTTCTAAAATAAAAGATAAAGTAGATGTTAAAGAAATATTAGAAATTGTAAATGCTGAAAAGCCAGTATTAGTAGCAAAAGAGATTGAAGTTAATCTTTCGGGTAACCCGAAAGATAGAATACCCGAAATTGAAGAAGCAGAAATTTTATATAATGATTTTGATAAAATTACAAAGATTGAAAAAAAGATAGCTGAATATTATCAAAAGATAAAAGAATTAGAATACGAATTAAGTATTTTAAAAAAAAGTAAATAATAGAACTATAAAAATAAAAAGTAAGTTTATGGATGGAGGTTAAAATTATGAAAAAAATAATTATTTTATTAATAGCATTTTTATTAACTACACTGTCTTTTGCTTTTTCAGGAAAAGTAATAAAAGTTACAGATGGAGATACGATAACTGTTTTAAAAGATGGAGAAAAAGTTAGAGTTAGATTTTATGGAATTGATGCTCCAGAAAAAAAACAAGAGTATGGAATAAAGTCTTTAGATGTTTTAAAAAAGATGATAGATGGTAAAATTGTAGAGATTGATGTTAAGGATAAAGATCAATATGGAAGAGTTGTTGGAGAGGTTTATTATAACGGAAAAAATGTAAATCTTTACATGTTAGAAACAGGAAATGCTTGGTGGTATAAGCAGTATTCTAAGAAAAATTTAGAATTTGCTGCTGCTGAAGAAAAAGCTAAATTAGAAGGGTTAGGGTTATGGAAAGAGAAAAATCCTACGCCACCTTGGGAGTTTAGAAAGAAAAATAAAAAATAATATTGATGGGGGCATTAATTTTGTTAAATTTAGAAACAGAAAAACTGATTAGAAAGTTTTCTACCGAAATAGATGAAAAATTAAAAAAGTATGGATTTAAAATTGAAGATATAACCTTTGATGCTCAAAAGGAACAAAAAGAAGAGGTTTTAAAAATAAAAATAACTAAAAATTAAAATAAGTTAAAAAATATTTTAAAGATTATAACTTTCTGTAATAGTGTTAAACTATTATGGGAAGTTATTTTTTATATTAAATTAATGCTGACTTTTACAGAGTAATATTAATTTAAATAGAAAATAAGAGAGTGAAAATAATATTAAATCAATTGAAGATAATATTCAGTGAATAGATTTTTCACAAGATTTATTTTTTGAAGAAATTTTAAAAAAAATTAAAAATATTTCAAATAGATATATTGATTTTGAAATGATATAATTAAATTCATAGTTAAAAACTACTTCTTTCTCGGAGAGGTATTGGTTAATTGAATAACTATTATACCTCAAAGGATTGGAGCAGTTTCAATAAATTTTAAGTTAACAGAAACATAATAATAAAGAGGGGGAAACATGAAGAATTTACTAAAAGAAATAAATTATTCATTGTATGTATTTGTTTTGTTAATAATAAACACAATTATTTTATTAATTGACAAAAGATTAAATTTAAATATGAATAATATTTTAGAATTTATTATTCTGGGAGATTTTTTTCTTGTAATGCTAAAAAATAACTTAGAAAATATTAAACAAAAGGAAGAAATTTTATTGAAATTAGATTTAGAAAAAAATAGTCTTCAAGAAAATTTAAAAGAAGAAATATTAAAGTTATCAAAAGAATTAGAAGAAACAAAAGAGATTCATTTAAATAGAATATCAGAGGTATCAAGAAATTTAAGTGAAAACTTAGAAAATACATCAAAATTATTAAATGAAAATATATCCAAAACAAAGTTAGAAGTATTAGATTCAACTTCTAAGTCAGAAAAGGAACTGAAAGAGATAATAGAAAAAGATAAGAAAGAAATTTTAACAAAGCTAGATGTAGAAAGTAGTAATCTTCAAGAAAATTTAAAAGAAGAAACATTAAAATTATCAAAAGAGTTAGAAGAAACAAAAGAGATTCATTTAAATAGAATATCAGAGGTATCAAGAAATTTAAGTGAAAACTTAGAAAACACATCAAAATTATTAAATGAAAATATATCCAAAACAAAGTTAGAAGTATTAGATTCAACTTCTAAGTCAGAAAAGGAACTGAAAGAGATAATAGAAAAAGATAAGAAAGAAATTTTAACAAAGCTAGATGTAGAAAGTAGTAATCTTCAAGAAAATTTAAAAGAAGAAACATTAAAATTATCAAAAGAGTTAGAAGAAACAAAAGAGATTCATTTAAATAGAATATCAGAGGTATCAAGAAATTTAAGTGAAAACTTAGAAAACACATCAAAATTATTAAATGAAAATATATCCAAAACAAAGTTAGAAGTATTAGATTCAACTTCTAAGTCAGAAAAGGAACTGAAAGAGATAATAGAAAAAGATAAGAAAGAAATTTTAACAAAGCTAGATGTAGAAAGTAGTAATCTTCAAGAAAATTTAAAAGAAGAAACATTAAAATTATCAAAAGAGTTAAAAGAAACAAAAGAAATTCATTTAAATAGAATATCAGAGATATCAAGAAATTTAAGTGAAAACTTAGAAAATGCATCAAAATCATTAAATGAAAATATATCTAAAACAAAGTTAGAAGTATTAGATTCAACTTCTAAGTCAGAAAAGGAACTGAAAGAGATAATAGAAAAAGATAAGAAAGAAATTTTAACAAAGCTAGATGTAGAAAGTAGTAATCTTCAAGAAAATTTAAAAGAAGAAACATTAAAATTATCAAAAGAGTTAAAAGAAACAAAAGAAATTCATTTAAATAGAATATCAGAGATATCAAGAAATTTAAGTGAAAACTTAGAAAATGCATCAAAATCATTAAATGAAAATATATCTAAAACAAAGTTAGAAGTATTAGATTCAACTTCTAAGTCAGAAAAGGAACTGAAAGAGATAATAGAAAAAGATAAGAAAGAAATTTTAACAAAGCTAGATGTAGAAAGTAGTAATCTTCAAGAAAATTTAAAAGAAGAAACATTAAAATTATCAAAAGAGTTAGAAGAAACAAAAGAGATTCATTTAAATAGAATATCAGAGGTATCAAGAAATTTAAGTGAAAACTTAGAAAACACATCAAAATTATTAAATGAAAATATATCCAAAACAAAGTTAGAAGTATTAGATTCAACTTCTAAGTCAGAAAAGGAACTGAAAGAGATAATAGAAAAAGATAAGAAAGAAATTTTAACAAAGCTAGATGTAGAAAGTAGTAATCTTCAAGAAAATTTAAAAGAAGAAACATTAAAATTATCAAAAGAGTTAGAAGAAACAAAAGAGATTCATTTAAATAGAATATCAGAGGTATCAAGAAATTTAAGTGAAAACTTAGAAAACACATCAAAATTATTAAATGAAAATATATCTAAAACAAAGTTAGAAGTATTAGATTCAACTTCTAAGTCAGAGAAAGAAATAAAAGAAAAGTATAATTTATTAGAGAAAAATTATAATAAAATTTTAGAAAAACTAGAAAATTTCGTAAAAAATTCTTCCATTGAAGCAACAAAACAAAATTCTAAACCTAAAAAATTAAATGGAAGAGTAGAAGAAGGAAATCTAATAAAAACTTATTCTGAAGATCTTGTAACTGAATATTTAGACAAATCAGATAATACCGTAACTAAAATTCAATATAAGCAAAATAAAGTAGTAAAAACAGAAACATATGATGTAAATAAAAAATTAATAAATACTATGATATATGATAATAATGAGAACTTTCTTCAAGGTGAGATATATGAAAATGGACAGTTAGTAACAAAATTAAAATATAAAAATGGTGAAATAATTGAAAAAATAGAGTATACTCAAGAAAAAGGAAGAAAAAAAGAGGAAATAATAAAATATGATGGCAATGGTAAGGTAATAGGGAGGATATAACAGATGTTTTTACAAGAGTTACAAAAATCAGAAAAAAAGGTTTTTTTAGAGTTGGCCTTTTTAATTGCAAATAAAAATGGGAGTATAACACCAAAAGATAGATTAACTTTTGAAAATTATAGAAGAGAACTAGGATTAGCAAAAACAGAATACAAAATTGAAGGAAAAAATGTTAGTGATCTTAATTTAACTTTAAAAAGATTTCCTAAAAAAACTCAAAAAGTATTTCTTTTGGAGTTGATATCTTTAGCTTTAAATAGTAATGATAAACTAATGGCAGAAGATGAAGTTTTTAAAGAACTATTAGAAGTGTGGCATTTAGAAAAATATGATTTTAATAAGATGAAAAGATGGGTAGACGCATTTAATGATTTGCTAGTAGAAGGTTATATATTATTAGAAGATAAATAGGAGGAAGTATGGGATTCTTTGGTTGGGTAAAAAATATAGGATCAGCAATTGTTGATACAGTTAAAAATGTTGCAGGAAAAGTAAGAGATAAAGTAAAGGATGTTTATCATAAATTTACAGGACAAGAAACAGCAGATAAGGCAAAACAACTATACGAAAAAACTAAAGAGAAATATGAACGCGAATTGAAATTATATAATGGTTCAAGAGATTCTTGTATAGATGAGATAAATACATTAGTAGAAGATATTAATAGCTACAAACAGAAATTTATGAATATCTCTTTAAAAAGATACATTAATATATTAAAAAAGATTAGAGATGCCGCAATAGAAAGTCAAGAATTATTAGAAAAAGCAAATATAAAAAATATTAATCTCTCTGAAATGAAAGCAATTGAACAAGTAATAAAGATTGATTTTCAAAAAGATACATTTAAAAATAATATGAAGGCAATATTTACATTAGGGTTTTTAACAAGAGGTCAAGCAAGAGAATCACTTGAAAATGCAGAAAAAGAAGCGGGAAGAGTTAAAATTGAAGTAGAAAAAATGCATGCAGAAATTAAGAGACTAAATTTAATGGTAGAATCTCTTAAGAATATATCTAGTTATTTTGAAGAACTTATAAACGTAGTTGATAAATCAAATAGACATTTAGAGTTCTCTTTAGGTCAAGTAAGAACAAAATTAATAATTCTAACTAAAAAGTTAATTAGTGGAAAATATAGTGTAAGAGATCTTCCTAAACTATCTCAAAAGAATATAATGCTTTCTACTACACTAGTTAAAACATTAATAGAGATGTCTAAGATGCAGTATATAAACACAGAAAATTCAACTATTATTACAGAAGATACAAATAATATAAATGATTTTATAAAAAGTAATAAACAAGTATTAGAAGAGTTAAAAGTATCAGCATAGGGGGATAGGTTATGGAAAAAAATGATTTTGATACAATTAATCCATTAGATATGGTTAAAGAGTTATTAGAAATGGAATTTTATAATAAAGTAGAAGCTGAAGATTTGTTTAAACAAATTGATGAAGAGTTTAATGGAAAAGGCGGAGCCATAGAATCATTAATGATTCCTTCAGTATATGGAATGTTAGATGTAGTTGGAAGAAAAGCCGAAATGTCAATTTCTCCTGGAGAAGTTGTAAGAGAATGTAAAGAATTTACTATAGATAATTATAACTTATCTGATGTTAGAGTAAGAAGTCTGAATAAAAAAATAGAGTTAGACATAGAAGAAAGAGAATTTAATCGAAACAAATTAGATCATGTTAGTAAGAGAGATAATTATAGAGATGAAAAAACAAATGGAAAAACAGTAAAAGATGAGTATGTTGAGAAGAAAAGTATCTATAAGAAAAGAAATGATGCAGAAAAAAGAAATTTTAAAGATATAAATAGTCATACAACAGATGTAGATCATATAGTTCCTCTGAAAGAACTTCATGAACAAACAAAACGTAATATACTTTTAAAAGAATCCGATATAAAAGTGATTGGTAATTTAGAGGATAATTATGCTTTAACAAACTCAAAACTTAATCGTTCTAAAGGGGATAAAACAAACTCTCAATACATAGAAAGTAATAAGAATGAACTTTCTAAAGAAACAATTGCGATAATGAAGAGTAAAGAAAAACAAGCAAATAGTGCAATAGCAAAAGAAGCAAATAAAAGGGTCGTGAATAATTTTAAAAATAATTCAGAAATGAGAAATACAGCATTAAAAGAGATGAGTAAAACAAGTTTAAAAGTGGGTGTGGATTCAGCAAAGACAGGTATTTATACTAGAATGACTATTTTATTAATAAAAACAACTTACTTTGAAGTAGTCGATTCATTTAAAAATGGGATAACACATAATATTGATGCTAGCACAACCTTAGAAGCTTTGAAAATAAGAGTAAATAGAGCTGTAACTTATATAATAACATCTTTAAAAGATATTATGTCAGGAAGCATTAAAGATATGATAATTGAAGCTATTAAGGGTTTTGTAAAATTAATATTTGATTTTTTCTTAGGAACAATTAAAATGATCGGGCAAATTGTTGTTAAAGGATTTGGTGCAATAGTTCAATCAATAAAATTACTAGTATCTCCTCCCGAAGGAATGACTTTAAGTCAAAGAATGGATGCAATAACTAAATTATTAGCAACCACGGCTTTAGGGGTACTTTTTTCGTATCTGCTAATGAAACAATATCAAAAATTATTCCATTTGCAGGTCCGCTTAATACTATTATAATGATTTTACTAGAAGGATTTTCAGTAGCGGGAGTAGTTTATATATTAGATAAACTTGATTTGTTTGGATCTAAATGGGAAAAGAAAATTCAAAGAATAAATGAAATATTTGATCAAAGATCTAAAGAAATTAAAGAAGGAGCAGAAAATATTGAAAAAAATGTTCTTGCTACTTTATTTGAACAAAAATCTAATTTTATGGATAAAATAAAAGAATTAAATTTATCTTTAGATAATAAAAACTTAGATAAAGCCAACGAAATGGCATTTTCATTAGCTAGTACTTTTAATATTAATCTTGAATATGAAAATTTAGATGAATTTTTGGATTTTATGGATAATACAGATACTTTAGTTTTTTAGCTAAAAAATTATTTTTTCTTTATTTACAACAAATTCTATAAGACCCACTACTTTAGTAGCAGTGACCTTAAGGGTAAGGTATATTTTCAAAGTAATATTCTTTTTTTAGAATAAAGAGGATACTTATGACAAGTATAAAAAAATCTTTTTTTTAGGAGGAATATCTATGGAGTTATATAAAGATATCGAATCTTTAGTTTTTAAAGAAGATAATAAAAAATATTCAATAAAATTTTTTAGAGTATATTATCCCAAAAGATACGAAATAGGAGCTTTAGATAGAAGGATAAGAGATGAAATATATGAGTTTAAAAACGGAGTATCTTTTGATAAATTTCTTATTGAAATAAAGGAATGGCTTATAGAAAATTATGGAACTTACCAGTTAAATGGAGTAATTTTTCTTCCTATACCAGCATCTAATAAAAAAGTAAATGAAAAGAGATATAAGAAATTTTGTGAGCTTTTGTGTGAAGAGTTAAAAATTGAAAATGGATATGCTTATATAAGCATGAAAGAAAATAACTCTCCTAATCATTTGAAAGATGATATGAAGGTTAAGAAATATGAGTTTATATTAAATAAAGATAAATTAAAGGAAAAATACCTTATAGTTTTTGATGATATATTAACTTCTGGAAAAACTTTTTACTCTTTAGCTACTAATTTAGAAGATTTAAATTGTAAAATTATATTAGCTATATTTTTAGCTAGAACAATAAAGCAAGAGGACTATGTAGAAGAGCATTTTACAATTTATAAAAAATAGAAGATAACCTTTTTAGTTATTAAATTGGATCTAATTAAATATTTGTCTAAATCTTCAAGTTAGAGTAATATTAAATTATCTAACTTGGAGTTTTTTTTATGAGAAGAAATATGTCTGAAGAAAAAAAGCAAAAAAGAATTAAAATGAGAGAATTTTTGAAACAAAATTCTATTTCTAGTTCTGATAATCTTAATACTTTTTTAAGATATGATGAAAGTTATAATAGAAGAGTTTTATTAAGGTGATCTATAAGAGGAGTTAGGATATACTACGACTATCGTAATAAAGATTCTAATAACTCAAAAAATAGAAAAGCAATCAAGAGATAGGAGTCAAATCATATTGCAGCTTCTAGTATATTTTAAAGAAAAAATTTAAATATAAGTATATGAAAGTATAAAATTAATAAAGTAAATTATTTTTTCACTTTATTAAGATTTCTCTAAAATATATAAAAATGGATGATCTAAAAAAATCATCCCTAAAAAATATAAAATATTACTCTAAATTTTTTAGAGTTTACACAAAATTTGAAGAAGCCTCTGTATTTATTTTTTTTCTATTAAAACTGCTTCATCAAGCTTAGTTAAATTAATATTTTCATTTAATATCCGAATATTTATTATTCTCCTTAATCTAAATAGTCTAATTTCATTTTTCTCAAGGCAAAAGCATTTTAAATACCAGGCTTTACTTTTAAACCATAAAATATAAGGTTCTACCTCTCTATTGTGTTTTCCCAACCTGAATAATCAATTTTTATATAGTCCCTTTGATTTTCACCAAACAAAGAACTAAGTTTAGAAAAAATACTTTTTGCTGATTCTTTATTAAAAGAGTTCAAGCTTTAAATCGCTATTAACATATCTTTTTTTTTCATTTTCTGTTAGTACTTGCTTGTTAAGAGTAAAATTCTGCAGTAAACTTATCCCCCCATTTCTTCCTTGAGTCATAAAAATAGGGATACCTGTACCAGATATAATTTCAATATCTCTATAAATTGTTCGGACTGACACCTCAAATTATTCTGCTAATTCTTTAGAAGAAATGTTTTCCCTATTTAATAATATATATAAGATTTCAAATACTCTATTTATCTTCATATTGTTTATACAATCACCATTCTAAAATTTATTTATCTTATTTAAATTATGCCATAATATTAACAAACTAAGAAGAAATCTATTCTTTCTTATATTCTTAAAAATAAAAAAATTAGAACATATTAGTGAAATACTAGAAACTTTAAAAAGTAACATTTAATTTACGCCGACATATTTCCGACGTATTTTTTTATTTATTGTGGATGTAGAAAATCCGGCAGAAATTATGCAGGAAGTGCGTGCACAATTATAATGGAGATAAATTGATTTTTTTAATTTTTTTGTAAAATTATGATAAAAAAACATATTTTAACAAAAATAAATTATTATTATATGATTATTATATTAAAATTAATATAAAATATATTTTTAGAAAGTGGGAATAAAAATGAATATAAAACAAATCGGATTGAAAAAAATAAAAAATATAAATATAGTATAATAGAATTCCGTAGTAATTTATCTGGAATCTATGGTCCTAATGGAATAGGAAAAACATCTATTATAGAAGCTTTAGAAGTTTTAAAAGTATATTTTAGCAATACTTCTAAATATATAAATAATAACCAAGTTTTAGATAAAATTCTAAAGCTTATGACGATAGATAAACAAAATATGGTTATTGAAGCTATTTTTGTTCATAATGATATCGATTTTAAAGTTTTAGTGGAGTTCGTCAAAGATAGTAACGGTGGAATTTTTGTCTCTAGAGAGGAGTTTTTCCAAAAACAATCTAAAGCTAGACGTAAATTTCAACGTATAGCTAAGATTAAAAATGATGATACAGTGTTATTACCAGAGATTTTTATAGGAGGAACAAATACAACAAATTCAAATATTTTAATCGAGTTTTTAGATACGTCAAACTTTAAACAACTGTTAAAAAACTTTAGTAATTTGAATAGTTTTTTCTTGAGCTCATTCTTACATACAGATATAAAAAAATTAGAAGATCCTAAATTTAAAATTCTGAAAGATTCCTTTGAAAATTTAAAAATAGTTGAAAATTTAATTAAAAATATTGTAGTAGTTACTCTATCAAAACAAGCTCTTTATAAGGATACACTAGTTATTCCTATTAATTATGGAGATGGTTCAGATTTAGATACTATAAATTACTCTACTCAAGATAATATTTTCAATAAAAAAGATGTAGACTCTTTGAAAAGAGCTGCTAAAAATATAGATAAGCTGCTTTCGATTATTATTCCTGATTCTAGGTTTATACTTGAAGAAAAAGTTGTTGGAATTGATGAAACTGATGAAAGAATTGCTATCAACTTGTTCCTGGTGAAAAAGGCATCAAAATCCCTTTAACACTAGAATCTACTGGTACAATTAAACTTGTATCTCTTTTATCTATTTTAATTGTGTATATACAAAATTAAAAAGCTATTATTGTTATAGACGAGTTAGATATTCATATCTTTGAATACCTATTAGCTGTGCTACTAGAAACAATGGCGCCTTTAGCTAAAGGACAGCTTATTTTTACAGGTCATAATCTTTTACCTATGGAAAAATTAGATAAAGATTCTATTATAATCGCCACTGAATCTAATGATAATATAGTTTACACATTTATGAAAGGAATTTCAAACAGCACTAACATTAGACAAAAGTATTTACGTTCTCAAGCCTTATGGAGTGAAGAGAATATAGAACCTCTTCATTTAAATATCCCAGCTTTAAATATTTTTGTAAAAGGGTTGGTGTTAAAAAATGGCAATTAAACTTGTTCTTTTTATTGTTGAAGGACCTTCAGATGAAGAAACTCTTTCTGCATATATAACAAAATTGATGTTTAAGAATAGAAAAAAATTATCAGTACAAATAAACTTATGGTGATAAAACAAGTGAAAACATCCCAAATAGTAAAACTCTTTTCACAGTTACTGCTGACAATGTAAATCAATATATTGAAAATATCATAATTGAATATTTAAACAGAAAAGATGTAAAAGATCTAGGTATAAAAGCTAAAAATATTGAATATGTTTTTTATGTAACAGATACTGATAACTGTTTTTTTGAAGAAACTCTACCTAGATTAAATAAAAAAGAGTGTCTATCAAAAATGTTCAATTTTAAGGAGATCGAAGTTTATCAAAATCAAATTCAAAGACGACAAGAAAAGCAAAAGAATATTTCTGAGAGAAAAATACCAAGAGTTCCATTTGAAACAATATTCTTTGCTAAGGATTTAGAAGCTGTAACTATTGGAAATAGCGAAATATTAACAGATGAATTAAAAGAGAAGTTGTCAAATGAATTTGCTCAAAATTCTCTTTTAATAGATGGTTTTTGAAAAAGTTTTTAGAGATAGTAGTTTGATGCAATGGGAAACTTTTGAAAAATCATACATAAGAATAAAAGCTTATAAAGATAGAGCTTCTAATATGAATAACTTTTTAGATAAAGTAGACAGCTGGAAAAAGAAAGATTAAAAAAAGTCAATGACTACTCCTAAACGAGCAGTATTGACTTTTTTATTTTATAACCCTAAAGAAAGAGTTATTAAAGCTACTTATTATAGATATAACCATAACAAATTCATATTTTTTATAGTTTTTCTGATTATATTAATGTGTTTATTGGTCTTGGCTAGATACCAGAAATAGATAAAAATTAAGATTTTTCATCGTCCGAATTAAAACCTTTTCCTGAGAGAAAGGTACTATTAATATTTCCTTTAGAGTACCAAGTACCACTCTCTTCTGATAGAATATCTTCTAAATTTTTTAAAAACTCGTTATCATTTAAATTATTAATAATTTTATCAGAAATCAATCTTTTTAAAATTTCTGAATATTTTCTATAAGTATACCACTTTATTTTAGGATCTTTTATATATAGATATCCATTTATTATAGTAATCAAAATAGAAATAATCACGTAAATATTGTTGTTAGCATTATTTTTATTTAAATCTTTTAAGAAGGGAATAAAAGCTGCTAAAATTATAGATAGAAGAATATAGAAGTTATAATTAAAACAATTAATTAGAGCATGCTTTTCATACCATAATAAATTCAATTTAAAACGATTTTTTATATACTCATTAGTTATATTTTCTAAATATAAATTTTTTTCTAGATCTTTTAATCTAAAAACTATTATGTATAAATAAGCAAAACAATTTATTAAAATTAATATTATGATAAAAATAATATAAAATGTATTCATTAGTATTAACCTCCGCTTTAATTTAATATTTTATAATGTACTAAAATAACAATAAAATCCTTTTTCATTTTACATGTAATCAATATAGTTTTTTATGGTTATATTGTTATATTTGCTTAAAAAAATTGACCTTTTCAGATGTATTCTCCCATAAACACATATTTTTCAATTTTCTTTTTTCTAATAAGGTACAATCTAAACGAACGCCTTAAAATCAAAATTACAAAGCCTTAAAAATAATTTTCGAACGTATTTTATGAATATGTGATTGTTATTTACTTTAAACGAACGATATTGTATAATATATCCAAGAATTTTAATTATCGGAGGAAGTATGAAAGTTGGATATGTGAGAGTCTCCACTGTGGACCAAAATGAAAGTCGCCAATTGGTGAGGATGGAAGAGGCCAAGGTGGAAAAACTATATATTGAAAAAGTATCAGGTAAGGATATCGAGGGGAGACCTGAACTTAAAAACATGCTAGAGTTTGTTAGAGAAGGGGATACTGTGTATGTCCATGATTTCTCTAGATTAGCTAGATCTACTAAGGACCTTTTACATATAACTGACCTTTTAGCCAAAAAAAAGGTGCATTTGGTGTCATTTAAAGAGAACATCGATACATCTACACCTACTGGAAAGCTAATGTTAACTATGATAGCTGCTATAAATGAGTTTGAAAGGACTAATCTTTTAGAGCGTCAAAGGGAGGGAATATTGATAGCAAAGGAGTTAGGAAAGTACAAAGGGCGTAAACCAATACCTTTTCCAGAAAACTGGAAAGATATTTACAACAGTTGGAAAACTAGAGAAATCACAGGTACTAGAGCTATGGAGATATTAAATCTTAAAAAGACAACGTTTTATAAACTGCTTAGAGAGTGGGAGAAAATAAACAATATTTAATTCATATAAAATTTTAATATTACTTGTTCAATTAAATAATATAAATAATACTATTAAATTCAATGGAGATATAAAATGTGGGGAAAAAAAGATAAAAAAATCGAAGGTTATAATTTATTAACTCCTTCAATAGTTCAAAAGAAAGAAATTTCTTATAAGTTATTAAAAGAGAAAATAAAAGATGAAAAGACTAAGAATATTGGAATAACAGGATCTTATGGATCAGGAAAAAGTTCTTTAATAGAATCAATTAAACTTGATAAAGATATAGAAAAGAAAAAATATATATCTATTTCACTTTTAAATTTTAGTAAAGAAGATATAAATAAGGAAAGTATTCAAGAAAAAACTTTAGAATTAGAAAAGAGAATACTTCAACAAATATTTTATCAAAAAAAATCTCAAGAACTACCTTTAAGTAAATTTCATAAAATAGAAATTGAAAATAAATTTATTGAATATTTAAAAATATTTCAACTTGTTTTATTTATAATAGCTAGCTTTATTTTAAAAGAAAAATATTTTGATATGATAAAATTAATTATAAAAAACGGAGGTTTCAATAAAATAAGTTATATAGAATATATTTGTTTTTTTATTTTTATTTTATGGGGAACGTTTATATTTTATCAATTAGTTGGTAGTATTAAAAAACTTAAAATAAAAAAAATAGCACCTATTTCTTCTATTGAATTAAGTAATGATTCAGATAAAGAAAAGAGCACATTAGATTTATATATGGAAGATATTATTTATTGTTTTGAAGCTCTAAAACTAGATTTAATGTTTATAGAAGATTTAGATAGGTGTGATAATATTGATATTTTTATAAAACTAAGAGAATTAAATATTTTATTAAATGAACGACTAGAAAATAGAAAAGTTACATTTGTTTATGCTCTTAGAGATGATTTATTTTCAGATAAAGATAGAACTAAGTTCTTTGACTTTATAATACCTGTAATTCCAGTTCTAAATTCATCAAATTCTGAAGGTCTTTTAAGAGAAAAAATTAAAAATGATTTTGAAGATGAAGATAATGAGTTTTTAAGTGAAATTTTTAAATATATAACAGACATGAGATTAGGTTTGAATATTTGTAATGAGTATAAAATATATCGAGAAAAATTTTTAAAAGAACATTTTTCATCTAAAAATTTATTATCAATTATTGTATATAAAAATATATATCCTCAGGAATTTTCAAAGGCAAATTTTAGTACTGGATTTTTATATAGATTATTTCATACTACTAAAGCAAGTTTAATTGAAAATAAATTAAAAGAAATAAATCAAAATATTAATTCTTTTGAGAAAGACTTAATAGAAATAGAGAATAGAAAAATAAAAGATTTAAAATTATTAAATGTTACCTTTGAAAATACTATATATCGAAAAATTGCAGAGAAAAATAACAGAATAATTAAATTAGAACCTTTTGAATTTAAAGAATCATTGACAGTTACATATAAATATTATTATTCTTATAACAGTACTTGGTCTAGTGACAATGAAACTATAAATTTAAAAGATATTGAAACTATTTTAGGAATTGATTACTACAGAGAAAAAGAATTAATTAAAAGAAATGAAGAAAATGAAGTAAAAAAAATAAAAGAAAAAATACAAATTTTAAAAAAAAGAAAAAATGAACTCGAAAGAACGGCATTAGCTAATTTATTAAAAAAACAATCCAAGTTAGAAAAGAAAGAAGTTTTAGAAGTTAAAGATAAGCTGAAAGAAAAAGAGAGAAATCCTGAAGAAATAGAATATGAATATAATTTTAAATTATTTTTATTCGGGAATGGGTATATTGATGAAACGTATGGTGATTATTTATCAGAATTTAAAGAAGGAGAACTTACAAAAGAAGATAATCTGTTTATAAGAAGAGTTCATATAAACGATGAAAGTGATACTCAAAGAAAGCAAATTATAAGTAATGAAATTGCAGTTTTTGAAAAATTAAAAACTGTAAATAAATATAGTATGTTAAATATATCATTAATAAATTCATGTTCATCTGACTCTTTAAACGAAAATAAAAATATATATTATAAAAGATTTTTAGAATTTATGGATTTAAAAAATTTAGATATTAGAGAAGATTTTTTATTTTTTCTAAGAGAAGTTGAAGATAAAGAAAAATTTGTTCTTAGTCTATTACGAAATAACAGCTTAACTTGGAATGAGTTAAATGAATATTTTGAGACTAATTTTATAAATGAAATAATAGAAAATATAATTAATTCTTTTTCAGAAAAAGGAATTGAGGAACTTTGTGAACTTACAAGTGATCAATTTCTAGAATCTTTAGAAAATCAAGAAGATATATTTAATTTAAATTTAAATTTAGATAAATTTCAGTTTATTTTAAAAACATATCAAATAGAAATTAATAATATATTGAGAACAACCAATACTGATTTCTTTAAATTAATAAAAGATAATGAAAGCTATGTTTTAAATAAAGCAAATATTGAGAATATTTATTTTATGGAGACAAAAAAAGAAATACAACAAAATAGATTTTATTCTGATTTAACGGATACTGATTTAATAAACTATATTGATAAAAATATAGAGATATTTTTAAAAAATATATATTTTAATTTGGGTGATTATTCTGAAGAACAACAAAAATTAATCATAATTTTAATTAATAATAAATTAAATAATGAGGAACTAATCTTTAATTTACTAAAACTTAATATGAAACCATTTATAGATATAAGCTCATTTTCTACAAATCTTTGGAAAACTTTAATTAAAGATTATAAGATAATTAAAACGGTTTCAAATATAAATAAATATTATTCAGAATTTGGATTAGAAAATTTGGTAGAATTTTTAACTAATTGGACTACTGAAATAACCTTAGATGAAGAAATTGATGTTGATTTAATAGATGAACTGATATTAGAGGATGATATCTCTATACAAATAATTCAGAATCTTTTAGAAAATATGCATTCTTATATATATGAGATAGATTCAGAAATTTTTAAAAGAATTAAAAGTGATAAAATAAAATATTTAATAGAAAGTAAGAAGCTTTCTTTCAATAAAGAAATATTAGATATATTAAAAGCTTCTCTCTCTGAAGACTTAAGAAACGAGTATATTTTTAATAATAAAGCAACCATCTTTGAATTAATAGAAAAAGAAGAACTAGATATAAATATTTTTGATGATTTAATAATAATAAAACTTATTGAAGATTGTTCAAACATTAAGTTAATCACAACTAATCTTCTAGAAAGAGATTGGAAAATTAAAATTACAGAAAAAATAATAAAAAATATTATAGATATTTGGAAATTAGATTCTATTCCATTATTAACGAATCAAACTAAATTTTATAATTTTGAAATTTTTGATTTTTTAAAAAATTTAAATCCTAATTTTGAAAAAAGTAAAGTTTTCTTAAAAGATGCTCATTTATGGAATAGTCTAGCAACCCAATTGAAGCTCTTTAATCTAATTACAATAGGAAAACCTTATGGAAATTATAATATGCTTCTAATTAAGCACTCCCCTAAAATATCAAAAACTTTACTATAGAAGTTAGTAAATAGCAAATAAAAAAAAGCAAGGTTTTAAATCTTGCTTTTTTATGTTTATTCAATCTTTTTCTCTTCTCAAAAGTTCCTCTAACAACTCTTTAGTACTAAACTTTCTAAGTGGATTTTCTTTAAAAGAGTACTGGAACTCATAGCTTTCAAAAACTATTTCAATAACTTTTTCAAGTAGTTCTAGACTTACATTTTTCTCCAAGAAAAACTCTATCATCTCTATCTTACTAACTCCAATCTTCTTGGCCACTCTACTACTGCTTAAATTTTTCAGATTCATCTCTCTTCTAATACTAACCATAATATCAAACTTTTTCATACAGCACCTCCATCTTTAAAAGTAGCTTGAGGGAACTCCCTCAAGCTTTACAAATAATCAATTAAACCATTTTCATAAAAACTAAAGTTTTCTGTTTCTGAGATTATGTAGTGGTCAAGTAGTTTTACATCAACTTTATCAAGAAGCTCTTGCATCTCCAGTGTCAGCTCAATATCTTTTTTAGATGGAGTTAAATTACCACTTGGGTGGTTATGTACAAATATAACTCCTTTAGCTTTTGATAGGATTGCCTTTTCAATTATCAATCTTGGATAAACAACACTGCGGTCTATAGTTCCACAAAATAGAGTTTCATTTAAAACTATTTGATTACTGCTATTTAGAAAAACTCCTCATGTTTTAAATATCCCATTTGGATGTTCATATAGTTTAAAAATCTACTTTCCCTCGAACTGTTATATCTTCAGATTTAATACCACCTTTTAAAAACTCATTTAATAGTTCCAAAAACTCTAGGGCGTTATTAATAGCCTTTCTTAAAGGCTTTTTTAACTGAGGTTTTATCTTTTAAAAGGGAGTTATCTCAACAAGATAGCAGAATGGGGAGGGTGGGAAAGACTTAAAGGTTCAAGGGCGAAGAGATCCGTGTATTGCAAATTAAATTGTCTTTCATCCACAGCTCTCGAGCCCTTTTCCTATTAAGGCAAGAACTGTCTTTAACTCTTGAGCGGAGTACTGAGCGACCGGCAGGGTAGCGTACCATAAGGGACTGTCAATAAGACTCCCACTATCCCAGCTACGACCAGAGGGAGAAAGCGATGAGTTAAGTGGCTATTTCTTGCCAGAAATTCTTTTTAACAATTTTGAAAATATTCTTATTTTTGTAATTTACAAAAAGTTCGCTGAGCGAACTTTTTATATCAAAATAATTTTCTCAAAAATTAAAACTTTTTTATAAAACCTGGTGTTCTGTCAAGATAGTAGACAGATTTTACTTTGATTTTTTTAGAAAATATCTCATATAATTTCATGAGACATTTTCTAAATACTTTTCTTCAAATACTTCTGGCGAAACATAATCTAAACTACTATGAAGTCTATTTTTATTATAGAATCCTTCAATATAATCAAAAATTTGAAGTTGTGTTTCTTTTTGATCTAATATTGGATTTGGATAAATTTGTTCCTTCTTTAAACTTGAATGAAAGGATTCCATTGCTGCATTATCGTAGCAATTTCCTTTACCACACATAGATTGTTTAATATTATTTTTTTTCAATAATTGTTTAAATATGTTACTTCTGTACTGTGATCCTTTATCGCTATGCAATATTAAATTCTCAGCTAATCCACGTCTGCTTATTGCTAGTTTTAAGGTGTTTACAACTAAACTCGAATCCATTCTATCATCAATGATGTGAGCTATTATTTTACGACTATAAAGATCCATAATTGATGATAAATACATCCATCTTTTTTTAGTCCAAATATAAGTTATATCAGTAACCCAAATTTGATTTGGCGCATCTACTTTAAGATTTTTAATTAAATTCTCTTCAATAGATTCATTACTTGCTTTAGATTTTGATCTAAATTTTTTATATGATATCGCTTGAATAGAATTTTCCTTCATAAGTTTTGCAACACGTTTTTGACTTGCGATGTGACCGTTAGCATTTAAAGTAGCTGCTATTCTTGGGGAACCATAAGTTTTTCTTGAATCAATATGAATTTTTTTAATTTTATTTATTAAAATAACTTTTTCAGCTTCTTTATTCGTACGAATATCCTCGGTAGCTAAGTGTTTATAGTATCCACTACGTGAAACACCGCAAACCTTACACAAAATTTTTATATTATGAACTTTAGAATGAATTTTGATGAATTCAAATTTTTTAGTAATAGAAACTACTTTGTGAGTCTCGAAAATATGGCCGTTGCCTTTTTTAAAATCTCATTTTCTTCTTCAATTTGTTTGATTTTCTTTTTTAACTCTCTAATTTCTTTTTGTTCAGGAGTTAATTGATCTTCATCTCTAAAGCTAGAAGAATTTTTGTATTTTCTAACCCATGAATGAATAGTTTGAACAGGCAGGCCATATTCTCCTGCAATTTCTTTTACTGTTTTTACGTTAGATTCAACAATATCTACGATTTGTTTTCTGAATTCATCATCATATTTGTGTTTTGACACTTGGGGCACCTACCTTAATTTATTATCTAAAACTATGATACTAATTAAAGTAAAAAGTGTCTACTAAAAGATTATAACACCAACCCGTTGTCTAAATATTGTAAATAAATGTTAAAAAAGTAATAAATAATTTAATCCCCCCAAAAGAGCCTCTATCCCCCCAGAGGCTCTTTCCCTTTTTTGTATTTTAATTTTTTTAATTAAAAAATACAAAAAGTCCACCGGGTGGACTTTCTCTTCTAATCTAAATATCCATATGAAAATTTAATTTAATATTTAGGTGAGCATTTATCTCCTTGATTTTATTGAGTTTTTTAAAAAAAATTAATAACATGTGAGCATTTAAGTGAGCATTTATCAAAAAAAATGGTCATTTGTATTTTTATAGCTAATTATTTAAAATTAATGTATAATATCACAAATTTATAATTAAAAACTTTTTGTGGGGGTAAGTAAAATGATTAATATTAGAAAAGCTTGTATTGAAGACTACACATCTCTTTGCTTAGTTTACGACGAATTAGATAGTTTACATCTTCAAAATCATCCTGAACTTTTTAAAAAACCATTGATTTCTTCTAGAGACGAATCTGATATAAAAAATATTATTGAAAATCCTAACCGAGAATTATTTGTAGCAGAATACAACTCTGAAATTATTGGATTTACTGAATGCTTTATAGCAACATCTATAGATCATCCTGTTATAAAAGAACGTAAATGGATACAACTAGATAACATAGCCGTAAAAAATGAATACCAAAATAAAAAAGTAGGAAATCTTTTATTGGAAAAGGTTAAGGAATGGGCTAAAGATAAAAATATCAATCGAATTGAATTAACAGTATATTCATTTAATACAAACACAATTTCCTTTTATGAAAAAAAAGGGTTTAATGAGATAAGTAAAAAAATGTATTTAGATTTTTAATATATATTTAAAATAATTTATCATCATTTATTTCTCCAAAAATTACAATAATAGTTAGAAGATAGAAAAGAATTTAAGGCAGTACAAATAGCCATCACACAGTTTCAAAGTTGTTTTAATTTTTAAATGAAATGATTGAAAGTTTTAAAGTTATTCAAAGGTGATTTAGTAGTGAATAGAGGGATTTGTGATGGTTGCCCTCTATTTTTTTATTCAGTTAGAATCTATAATTATTTATAAATATTTTAAGGAGATAATAGTATGTCTCAATCTAAAATTAATTTTAAAATAGACAAAAAGTTAAAAAAGAGCTTGATAAAATTTGTGAAGGTCTCGGTTCGTTTTTTCCAAAAAAAGTCACTTTTTCTTCGTTTAAGTCAATAGAATCAAGAGATATTTAAATTTACATCTTTTTTAATAAAATCAAAGACCTTTAGAACTATTTTCTGTTACTCACCCTTAATCTTATGGTACATACTTTTTAAAAAATTTAAATTATTAGAGCATAACGATTCTATTAGGTTTTCAATTTTTTCCTCAGGTAAATCATAAATTTTCATATTCAATAATTTCTCTATAGCTTCCTGAGGAAATCTATATTTTATAACTTGGGCAGGATTTCCACCTACAACTGAATATGGTGGTACATCTTTTGTGACAACAGCTCCAGCTGCAATTATCGCTCCTTCGCCTATTTTAACTCCTGGCATAATTATAGCTCTTATTCCTATCCAAGCTCCATCTTCGATTATTGTATCTCCTCTTTTTTCATAAGCTTCATCAATCTTTTCCATAAAAGGGTAACAAGAGAACCAATCTACCCTATGAGTATTGTTTCCACCCATCAATATGATACTTTCTGCACCAATACACACAAAATTTCCAATATATAATTTATCTAAATCCCACTTATTTTTCCAACTTTTTTTACTATATTCATCTCCATATAAATATCTCACAACTGAATTTTGAAAATTTTCAGTCCAAGCATTACTATAATAACTTTTTGTTCCTTTTATAATAATATTTTCATTTGTTACTGTTTCATGAATCATCTCTATTTTAGACCAATGTTTTTCCAATTTTTTCCTCCAATATTACTTTTATAATTTTAATCAATAAAAAATTTATAATACATTTATGGTTATAAGCTATTTTTACTTTTTAAAATTAAAATAACATATCTCAATTAATTATACTTTATTTTATTCAGTTAGATGATAACTTTTAATTTTCTATCATTATTATCGGAAGAAAACCTAATTGGCTCCTAGAATTCCACCGTGGTAACAAATATATTTTTCGATTTTTAAATTTTTAAAATTTTCTAAGGATTTTTCAGCTGTTGATAAATCTAAACAAAATTGTGGATTAGCAATAACTAAATTACCATCCTCTATAATGGCAGCATCACCAGTTATAAAAATTTTTTCATTTTTTAAATAAAGAGAAGTATGCCCAGGAGTGTGTCCAGGAGTTTCAACTACCATACAACCACCAAACCAATCTAAAATATCTCCATCATTAACTGTAATATCAACCTTAACATTATTTAAATTTTCATATCTCTTACAAAATTCAATTCCAAACTCCTTATATTCCTTTGGTAGAGTATCTAAAACTTTTTCTCCTTGAATTAGTCTTAGGTTTTTTTTAGTTCCTTCAATATACGGTTTCTCTTTTAAAGAGGCCACTATTTTAATATTAGGATATTTAACTTTAATTTCTTTTGCACTTCCCATATGATCATCATCTTGGTGTGTTAAAAATAAGTGTGTTAAGTTTTTGGGATTTAGTCCATTACTAATCATTTCTTCTTCTATTAAATGAAGAGAGTTAGAATAACCACAATCTACAAGAACTAAATTTTTTTCATCTTGTATAACACATGGAAAAATATCAAAATTTTCATGCTTATATTCGTAACTTAATTTTAATAAAATAATTTTATTTTTCAAATTTATCACCTTTTATTATATTTTTTTCAATTACATTTCTAGAGGTTTTGTATTAAATAGAGCAAAGGAGAAAATTAAATTAATTTCCTCCTCTGTTCTCTGATTCTATATAATATTTAAGGCTTTTAAAGATTCTTTTGCCATTTCTTCACGCTTAGGTAAATCTTTACCTTCTTTCATATCTAAGTTTATAGCAAAGCTGTATACCTTGCCATCTTTTTCTACCCAACCAACAAACCATCCAACTGGAATTTCTATATTTGAAGTTGCCCATCCAGTCTTTCCGTGCATAGTCCATTCTTCAGTCTTTTCTAAAATTGTTATTTTTTGAACTTGTTTTTGAATATCTTTAGTGTATGGTAATTCATTTTTTGCTAATTTAGTTAATAACTCACATTGCTCTACTGCACTAATTTTTAGAGGTCCTCTTAACCAAAATTGATCAACTTCTTCTCCAATTTTTTTATTTCCAAAAGTTAATTTATTGATTTCTTCTTGCATTTTTTCTGTTCCAATTTTTCTAGCTAACAATTGATAAGCAGGAACTTGTGAAACTTTAATAGCATATCTTAAATTTGAATCTTGAGCCCAACTTTCTAAAAATACTTTCTCACCGTTATATTTGTAAAAAATATCATCTACATTCTTAACAGCTCCAGTATTTAATCCAATTAGAGAGTTATAAATTTTAAAAGTAGAAGCTGGATAAAATTGTACTTCTGCTCTTTTTTTATTGTAACCAGTGAAACTATTATTTTGTGCGTCATAAAGGACAAAAGTTCCTTCTAACTTATTCTTTTCAAATATCTCTTCAATTTTTTTATTTTCAGTAAAATTTAAAGCTAGCAACTGAAATGATAAAATTAGAAAAATATTTAAAATATAAAACACTCTTTTTTTCATAATTAAAATTAACTCCTTTTTATTTTTTGCCCTTCAGTGTATCATATAACTCATGAATTGTAAATAAAAGGCTTTAATCATTGTTAATACCATATCTTTACTGAGATTTTATCTTTGGTAAAATCTGAAAGTCCACCGGGTAGATTTTTGGCGGAGATTGCAGCTAGAAGATAAAAAAAGTTATTTCCGCCTAAATTTTTAAAAACTATTATTGATAGTATGTCTAGCTCTACTTACTAAAAAATGGGAATGTCCCAACAAGATAGCAGTAGAGGGAGGGCGGGAATTACTAAGTGTGGGCGCAGTTGCTGCCTCTTGCTTATGAAGGCTTTGCTGAGACATGCTTTCTCTTTTATACAATCTCAGCAAAAAAAAGCCTGATTCTATCCCAGAGGGAGCAAAATGAAGGAAAGGCATTGGCCACCCCCAAGAGCGGTCCCACTAAAAAGGGAGTACCTTGACGGGGGATGCCGGAAGGGGGTGGCCCAAGCCCACACATTTTTTATGAAAGAAAAAAGCCAGCGACTGACATCCCTATCTCTCACTGGAGATATGTATCTCATTGCTGGCTTGGTCCCGCCGAATATCGGCTCTCGCAGCAGGCGGGGTTTCTTGAATAAAAAATTACTATTTATTTTCCTAATTTTTTTACAAATTCATCTAACCAAATTGGTAGATTTGAACCTTTATATAATATATTATTATTTTTTATATAAACTTTTGTGATTAAAACATCTGTATTGTCATAAATAGTTATTTTATCACAATATTCACTTATTTTTGCAAGATTTTCTCTAGATTCATAAAATCTTCTCTCTATAGATTCCTCAGGAATCCCATGCCCACCTTTCAAAACTCTTTGATGAACTCTTTCTTTAGCAACATCTGATGAATTAACACTTACAAAATGCAAGTCAATATTATATCCTAACTCTTTAGCTTTTTTTATTGTTCTTAAAATTGAATTTCCACAAAGAGTTGTTTCTTGGTTAAAAGTAATTTTATTTTCAAAAAACTCTTTAATTTTAGCTAAGGCAATTCTTCCCGCTTTCATTTGATCTGTCTCTCTTTTCCAATCTCCAATCTCTTTAACAATTTCGTCAGTATTGATTCTTTTACCTAAAAAATCTTTTTCTGTCGTTAAAATAAGGTTATTATATAAACTGGATTTACCAGCTCCATTAACTCCAGCAAAGATAGTATATGTCGGTTTTAGCATATGTATCTCCTTAAAACTTGTTTTGGTTAATTACTTTTTCCATTCCTTTTTGTAAAAAGAAATTTTTCATATTAACATAAAACTCTTTCTCCTCTTCCGATTTAGAGTTTTCTAAAAGATAAAAGAATTCATCATTGGTCATAGAAGCTTCTTGACATATTTTATATATATTATCTAAGATTTTTTTATCCATCTCAATCTCTCCTTAAAAAATTTAATAATTTTATTATATACTATTTTACATAGAAAATCAAATTCTTACATTTGCTTATTTATCTTTATAAAATTTACTACTAGATTAAAAAGGCAGCTCGTCTCGCCTTAGCCAGTCCGTTGTTTACAGTAGCCTACCTTAGTAGCTAGGACTCGCATATTTCTTTAGATGCTATACTCATATTTTTTAAAAACTTCTATATACTTAGGAATTTCTGATAATAAGTAATTTATTGAATCTCCCTATGACTTCTCATTATATATGTCGAATTCCACGCTTTTCATAATCATACTTGATTTATTATCCTCTAAATTTCTTCATTCTAAGTTAGAGCCAATTTGACCTTCTATTTCTAATTTTTTACTTTCAAAAAGTTTATAATACTCTTTATTATTATCAATATAAACCTTTATAGTTAAAGTTTTATTTCTACTATCTATAGAAATATATAAGTGATAGTCTTTACAAATAGAAACATCTATACCTGTTGTTTTAATTAATCTATATTGATCTGAAGATAATTTTCTTTTTATTAATGCTACTTTTATAAAAGCACTCCAATATTTTTGTTGTAAATCTTTTAAGTTCATAAATTTCTTCTTTTTAAATTACTCTATTTCCTTTTAATTTGTCCAAATCATTTTTTATACTCAATACAATAGATTCAACTAATTTTTTAAGTTTATCTTCATCTCTTAAAATATTAGCTAGTTTTGAATCCAATTTATTAAAATTAACTGTTTCTAAAGAGTTTTCATCTAAATAACAATGTTTGCCACCCTAACCATCAATCAGTTACTTAAAATCTAAACTCTTTTAAACTTTTCTTTAAGTGCTCTTTGCTTAAATTTTTATTAGAATTCCCATCTTTATCTATAACTATTAATCCTCAATAGATATTATTTTCAATCTCTATTCTCAAGTATATAAAATTTATTTTAGATTATCATTTTTAATTTTTCCAATTAGATAATTTTTCTTAAAAGCTAAGATAAAATCTAAATTTAAAGGATTATATATAATTTCAGCAACTTCTCCTAAATATCTTTTTAAATAAGTTCTATCATTAAAAATAGTATTATGTATTTGAATACCATACGAATGTATTTTTCTTTTTATTTTTGGGAGAAAAATATTTAATTTGAAGAGAAGCATTAATAAATTATTATCTTCACTTTCTATAAATGTAGGCAAACTTTTATTAACCTTTAAATAGTTACTCAAAAAATCATAAAGATTTTCATATGTAATATTATTCTTTAAATTTTTTTCAATGTCGCTATTCAAAAAATTTATAAATCTCTCAATTTCTTTATTTTCGTGGATAAAATCATGAATTTTTAAAGATAGAGAATCATTAATTTGTTTTTTTATATTATTAGATAGTTTAAAACTAGAGTCATTTAAAATTTCTTTTGGTAAATAAGTTACGTTGTATTTAAGAAGCCCTAGAATAATACTTTCTCTTAAAAAAGCTAATATACTTTGGGAATTGGTAAGTGAAAATTCAATATGAAAATCAATTATATCTAAATCAGAAGCATTGAAAATTAGAAAAATAATAGGTAATTTTTTTGTATTGTTAATTTCAATGAAATTATAAGAGATAAAGGATTTTAAAATATACACATCTCCATTTTTTATATTTTTATTAATTTCAGTACTAGATTTATTTTTTAAATATTCATCTAAATTACTAATAATTCTATAAAATGTATTAAAGCTTATATTAGAGTTAAAATTATTTTTTAGGTCATTATAAATTGTTTGTAAAGAATTATTTTTATTTTCTAAGTAAAAATTCCTAATAGTTGCAAGTAAAGTATTGTCAACTTTTCGGAAGGAATTTTTATCACTTCGTTCTTTTAAATTTAGCGCTTCTGTTCCATCATCTCTAAATTTTTTTATCCATCTTTTTAAAGTACTATATGGAATATTCTCTTCATATGATATTTCTTTTAAAGTTTTTTTATTTTCTAAAAACATTTTAATAATTTTAAGTTTATTGATGTTATTGTTACTTTTCATAAACCTCCAAAGATTAATAAATATTGTATTATATAGTATTACAATACTATTATTTTAAAATATTGTCAATATATGGCTCATTTAATTTCGAAAAAACTTGACAAAAATATATAAATTATATACTATTACGAATATAAAGTGTGTTTTAAAAAAACTTATTGTTTAATAAAAGGGAGGAAAATGAAATGAAAATATTTTCTAATTTACAAAAGATAGGAAAAGCATTGATGCTACCCATCTCTATTTTACCAGCTGCTGGAATACTACTGGCTTTTGGCGATCGATTAAATCTTCCGTTAATGACTAATGCCGGTGGAATATTATTTGATAATCTACCATTATTATTTGCTGTTGGAGCAGCTGTAGGATTAGCCGGAGAGTCTGGAATAGCGGCACTAGCTTCAATTGTAGCTATACTAATAATAAATTCAACTGCTGGAATTGTTGCAGGTGTAACTCCAGAAATGGCTTCTCAAGGTGGAGCTTATGCTAGTGTTATGGGTATTCCAACTTTACAAAGTGGTATATTTAGTGGACTTATATCTGGAGTATTGGCTGCAACAATGTATAATAAATTTTTCAATATAAAACTACCTGATTTTTTAGGATTTTTTTCAGGGAAAAGATTTGTGCCAATTATTACAGCACTTTTTGCTTTTTTAATAGGTTTAGGGTTTCCGTTTGTTTGGGAACCAATTCAAAATACGATTGGATTACTATCTAAATTAGCAAATGGAGAAAATCAAGCATTATCAACTTTTATCTTTGGATTTACTGAAAGAGCGTTAATTCCTACTGGATTACATCATATTTTTTATTCTCCTTATTGGTTCAACTTTGGAGAATATACTGCACAGTCTGGAAATATTATTAATGGAGATCAAGCTATTTGGTTTAAAATGTTTGAGGAAGGAATAAAAAGTTTTTCATCAGAAAGTTATAAAAATGCAGGAAAATTTTTACAAGGAGAGTATCCATTAATGTTAATGGCTTTACCAGCTGCAGGTTTAGCAATGTATCATGAAGCTCTTCCTAAGAATAAAAAATTAGTTGCAGGAATATTATTATCAGCAGCATTTACTTGTTTTTTAACTGGAATAACAGAACCAATTGAATTTACATTTATATTTGTAGCACCAGTACTTTATCTTTTCAATGCTGTTTTTGCAGGGATATCTTATATGATGATGTATTTATTAAATGTACATATAGCAAAGTCATTTTCTGCAGGATTTATTGATTTCTTATCATTTGGAATATTACCATCATTTTCTGGGTATGAAACAAATTATATAATGGTTCTTGTTTTCGGAACTGTTATGGCTATGTGTTATTATTTTGGTTTTAGATTTTTAATAAGAAAGTTTGACTTAAAAACACCAGGTAGAGAAGTTATAAACGACTTAGAAAACCAAAATGATAATTTTACAGATAAAGAGATTGCTGCAATGGCTATAAATTATTTAGGAGGAAATGAAAATATTACCTCTATTGATTATTGTATAACAAGATTAAGAGTAGAGGTAAAAGATACGTCATTAGTAGATGAAGCAGGTTTAAAAAAATTAGGTTCAAGTGGAACAATAAAAGTAGGAAAATATGGAGTTCAAGTTATATTTGGAGCAAAAGCTCAATTTATTGCTGGAGATATAAAAAATCTTTTAAAAAATGAAAGATAAAAATATAAAAAACACGATTAGTTAAAAATTGTGTTTTTTTATACTATATAAAATTGTCTATTTAATTATCAAAATTATAAACACTTGAAAATCTTCACACAATTTGGTACAATCCCTAGATATATTGAATATTAAAGGAGAAAAATGAAAGATAAAAATTATAATATAATTTTAGAATATATAAAAGAAAAAATTGAAAATAATACTTTAAAACCAGGAGAGAAAATAGAAACAGAAAGAGATTTGGCAGAAAAATTGAATCTTAGCAGAACTACAGTTAGAGAAGCTTTAAAAGTTTTAACTGCAATGGGAATAACAAATTGTATTCAAGGAAGTGGATATTATTTAAAAGATGATTTTAAAGATTCTCTTTTTGAAAATTTTAATCTTTTTTTTCTTTTAACAGGGCAAAATGTTTCTGACTTAATAGACTTTAGAGAAGGAATAGAAATTAAAGCTTTTGAATTAGCTCTAACAAATATAAAAGATGAAGATTTAATAAAAATAGATATGATATTTAAAGATTTAAAAAATGCAGCTTCAGAGGATGAAAGTTCTCTTTTAGATGCAGAGTTCCATAGAGCTATTGTAGAAGCTAGTCATAATATTTTTTTTATAAGCTTATATAACTCTTCTAGATTAACTTTAGAAAAATTTATTAAGAATATAAGAATAAGTATTTTAAAAAATTCAAACAATAAAGATATACTTTTAAAGCATCATAAAATAATTTATCAAGCTTTAATTGAAAAAAATCTTGATTTGGGAAGAGAAGTTATAAAAGAGCATTTTTTATTAATGAAAAAAAATATTTTTTAATATTTAAAATACCTCTTGAAAAGCACATATTGAAAAGATATGTGCTTTTTATTTTGAATTTGTATTCGAAATAAATTTGACAATGGTTTTTCTATGAAGTATACTCCTATCACTAATAAATTGGTTAGACCAATATTAAAAAGGAGGCTGTATGAATATTATTGTTTGTATTAAACAAGTTCCAGGAAGTACCAATGTTAATGTTGACCCAATTACAGGAGTTCTAATTAGAGATGGAGTGGATTCAAAAATAAATCCTTATGATCTTTATGCTTTAGAAACAGCTTTAAAGTTAAAAGAGGACACCCAAGGAAAAATAACAGCTTTAACTATGGGACCACCTATGGCAAAAGATATTATAAAAGAAGCCTATATGATGGGAGTTGATGAGGGATTTATTTTATCAGATAGAAAATTTGCAGGAGCAGATGTATTAGCTACCTCTTATGCTATTTCTCAAGGTGTCAGAACTGTAAAAGACTATGATTTAATCATTTGTGGAAAGCAAACAACAGATGGAGATACAGCTCAAGTAGGACCAGAATTAGCTGAATTTTTAAATATACCTCATGTTGCAAATGTTAGAAAAATTATAGATATTAAAGAGGACTCAATATTAGTTGAAATGGATATGGATCATACTATTGAGATTCAGGAAGTTAAATTTCCATGTTTAATTACAGTTGAAAAAGGAATTTATACTCCAAGACTACCTTCTTATAAGAAAAAACTAGAAACTTTAAATAAAGATATTCCTATTTTTAATTTAAGTCATATGGAAGATAAAAGAGAGGAATATTATGGATTAAAAGGATCTCCAACTCAAGTTGAAAGAATATTTCCACCTGAAAAAAATAGTTCTAAAGTTATTTGGAACGGTAGTAGTGAAGAGTTAGTTGAAAAGCTTTCAGATAAATTAAGAGAACTAAAATTTGTTTAGGAGGGAATTAAATGGGAAGACTAATAGTTAATCAATCTATGCTTCAAGAGAATATTATTGAAAGTTTAATAAATATATGTCCATTTAAAGCTATTGAAAAATTAGGAGATAGTATTGACATTACATCAGCATGTAAAATGTGTAAAATATGTGTTAAAAACTCTGCAGGAGCAATAAGTTATGAAGAGGATGAAATCATTGAGATAGATAAATCAAAATGGAGAGGAATTCTAGTTTATATTGATCATTTAGATGGAAAGATACACCCAGTAAGTTTAGAACTTATTGGAAAAGCTAAAGAGTTAGCATCTAAGATTAATCATCCAGTTTATGCTCTTATGATTGGAGATGATATTGAAACGAGTGCTCAAGAGTTGAGACATTATGGAGTTGATGATATTTTTATCTATGAATCAAAAGACTTGAAACATTTTGTTATAGAACCTTATGCAGCTGTTTTTGAAGATTTAATTGAAAGAGTAAAGCCATCTTCTATATTAGTTGGAGCTACTAATATTGGAAGATCTTTGGCTCCAAGAATTGCAGCAAGATTTAGAACAGGGTTAACTGCAGACTGTACAATATTAGATATGAAAGAAAACACAGATTTAATCCAAATAAGACCAGCTTTCGGTGGAAATATAATGGCTCAAATTATAACTCAAAATCATAGACCACAACTATGTACAGTTAGATATAAAATATTTTCAGCTCCTGAAAGACAAGAGATTCCTTCTGGAGAAATACATAAATTCTTAGTAAAAGAGGAACATTTAGATACAAAGATAAAAATTATAGAGGTTACAAAAAAAGAGGTTGAAGAGGATATTTCAGAAGCAGAAGTTATTGTTGCTGTAGGTAGAGCTTTAAAAAATGCTAAAGATATTGAAATTTTCCAAGAATTAGCTGATTTATTAAATGGGAAACTAGCGTGTACTAGACCTATCATTGAAAATGGAACTTTAGGAGCTAAAAAACAGATTGGATTAAGTGGTAGAACAGTAAAACCAAAACTTATAATAGCTTGTGGAATTCAAGGTGCAGTACAATTTACAGCAGGTATGAATAGTTCAGATACAATAATTGCTATAAACAGTGATGAAAGTGCAGCTATTTTTAATATAGCTCATTATGGAATTGTTGGAGATATGTATGAGATTGTTCCTAAATTAATAGAGAATATAAAAAGTGGAAAATCAATTTACTAGGGGAGGAGCTATGTATAAAAAGATAGATATTAAAGATTATGAGCATTTAAAAAATATAGTTGGAATTGAAAATACATTATTTGAAAATGAAGTAGGACATGATTATCATAAAGATGAACTAGGAGGGATATCAAATCCACCTGATCTTGTTTTAAAAGTTGATAATGCTTTTCAAATATCTCAAATTATGAAATATGCCTATGAAAATACTATTCCTGTTGTTGTAAGAGGTTCTGGAACAGGATTAGTTGGAGCATCTGTTGCTATGCATGGAGGAATAATGATAGATATGACAAAAATGAATAGATTCTTAGATTTAGATTTAAATAATCTAACTTTAACTTTAGAGCCAGGAGTTCTTTTAATGGATATATATAAACATGTAGAGGAACAAGATCTATTTTATCCTCCAGATCCAGGAGAAAAATCTGCAACAATAGGAGGAAATATATCAACTAATGCAGGTGGTATGAGAGCAGTTAAATATGGAGTAACTAGAGATTATATTAGAGAATTAGAAGTAGTTCTGCCAAATGGAGAGCTTTTTACAACAGGTGGAAAGGTTGTAAAAAATTCCTCAGGTTATGCTTTAAAAGATCTTATGATTGGTGCAGAAGGGACTCTAGGAATAATAACTAAAGCAACTTTAAAACTTTTACCTCTACCAAAATATTCTATAAGTTTATTGTTACCTTTCCCAAGTATAGAGTTAGCTATAGAGTGTGTTCCTAAAATCATAAAATCTAAGGCTATTCCAACAGCTATAGAATTTATTCAAAAAGAGGTTTTGCTTTATGCTGAGGACTTTCTAGGGAAAAAATTTCCAGATAAATCAGCAGAAGCCTATATTTTACTATCATTTGATGGAAATACTTTAGAATCAGTGGAGAATGATTATTCTAAAGTAGCTGATTTATGTATAAAAGAGGGAGCTTTAGATGCATATATTGTTGACACTGAAGAAAGAAAAAAAGATGTTTGGTCAGCTAGAGGAGCATTTTTAGAAGCGATAAAAGCAAGTACAGATTTAATGGATGAGTGTGATGTTGTTGTTCCTAGAGATAAAGTAGCTGATTTTATAAAATTCACGAAAGAGCTAGAAGAAAAGTATAAGGTTAGAATTCCAAGTTTTGGTCATGCTGGAGATGGAAATTTACATATTTATGTATGCAAAGATGGCATGGAAGAGAGTAAATGGGAAAAGGTTTTAGAAGATGTTTTTGAAGAGATGTACTCACGAGCAAGAGAGTACAAAGGTTTAGTTTCTGGAGAGCATGGAATAGGCTTTGCTAAGAAAAAATATCTATTTGAGCAAATAGGAGATGTGCAAATAGGTATCATGCAAGGAATAAAGAGTGTTTTTGATCCTAAGTTTATTTTAAATCCAGGAAAAGTTGTAAAATAATTTTTTAACAGGAGGATTTATGATAGGAGAGTTTGCTATTATTTTAGCGATAACGTATATAAGTTCTATAATAAGTAGGTATACACCTATTCCCATTCCAGGCCCTGTAATAGGAATACTTTTGCTATTTATTTTACTTAACTTTAAAATTTTAAAAGTTGAAAATATAAAGAATGCAACGAATTTAATGCTAACAAATTTAGCTTTTTTATTTTTGCCACCAGGAGTAGGATTACTTAAATCAATTAATATTTTAGCAAATAATTGGCATAAACTATTCTTTGTAGTTGTCATAACTACAATAATAACTTTAGTAGTTACTGGTTGGAGTGTCCAATTTATTATAAAAAGAAAAGAGGAGGCTAAAAAAGATGAGTCCACTTGTTAGTATCCTTATATCATTAGTTGCTTATCAAATAGGAGTTTTTATATATAGAAAAACTAAAATAACTCTTTTAAATCCTCTATTATTAGGTATTATTTTTGTTATATCTATATTAGTTATATTTGATATTCCATTGAATGAATACAATAAAGGAACTGAGATTATTACATTTTTTCTAGCTCCAGCTACAGTAGTTTTAGCAGTTCCATTGTATAACCAAATTGAAACCTTGAAAAAAAATATTGTACCAATACTCTTTGGAATAACTGTTGGATCAACTTCAGCAATATTATCAGTAATTTTCTTATCTAAGCTTGTAAATTTAGAAAAAGATGTATTAATATCAATACTTCCTAAATCTATAACAACAGCTATAGGGATAGAGATTACTAAAGCTTTAAATGCAGATACAGCTTTGACTATAGTTGCAATTGTTTCAACAGGAATAGTTGGAGCTGCTATAGGTCCAACTATATGTAAATGGAGTAAAATTGATAATAGTATAGCAAAAGGAGTTGCAATAGGAACTGCAAGTCATGCTGTTGGGACATCAAAAGCTATTGAAATTGGAGAAGTAGAAGGAGCTATGTCAGGACTAGCTATTGGAATTGCAGGGATTATAACTGTATTTTTAATACCTATTTTAATTAATTTTATTTAAAATTTAAAATGAAAAGAACTTTCTTTATAGCTTAAGCTTTATATTTTAAATAGCTTAAGCTATTTAATTTTTTGTAATATTTTTGTATTTTAGAAATTTACTTTAATAATAATTTTTACCTTTCAGATTTCTGAAAAATTTGACTATCGATCCCAGTATATCTTATTATTTTAACATATTAGTTTTAACATCTTGATTTTTTACCTATATAAAAAGCTTCCTTCATAATAGATAGATGAAATAATATAAATCTATCTATTATGAAGGAAGCACATCAAAACCTACTAGCCTATTAAAAAAATATAACACGATAGTAACTATTCATTTAGTATGATTACATATCTGACATTAGACAGATACTTCTCGCGAAGCCACACTATTTATTAGAAGTTCATTACTAGCATCAATTATTTTCAGAAGCAAGTTCTTCTATCTCATCGTTTTCTAGTATTGCATTCACAGATTTATTATTTTCTTCTATTGTTATTCCAAAAATTCCATAAAATATTGAAATAACAGGACAAATTAAATTAAATAAACAGAATGGTGCATAAATATATGTTGGAACTCCAAAAGTGCTTGCTACAAAAGCTCCACAAACAGTCCATGGAACTAAAGGTGATGTTATTGTTCCTCCATCTTCTAAAGCTCTTGATAAATTCTTTGGAGCTAAATTTAATTTCTCATAATTTTTTCTAAACATTCTACCAGTTATTACAATTGACATATATTGTCCACCAGCACATAAATTAGTTAAAATTGGAGTAATCACAGAAGCTACTACAATTTTATTCTTAGTATTAGCCACTTTGGATATTGTTGTTGCTAATTTATCTAACATTCCAGATTTTTCCATTATTCCTGCAAAAGCTAGAGCTGAAATAATCAAAGATATTGTCATTAGCATTGAAGACATTCCACCACGAGTTAGTAAACTATCGATAGCTTTAACTCCAGTATTACTTTTATATCCAAACTGCAAAACTCTCATAATATCTATTAAAGTTTTCTTTTGAATTATCATTGCTGCAACTCCACCTAATAAAGCACCAGAAAATAATCCAGGTAAAGCTGGAACTTTTTTCATAACTAATCCTATTGTTAAAATTGGAATTAAAATTAGCCAAGGAGTTATTGTAAAATTTTGATTTAAAGTCGTTAACATTAAATCTACTCCAATATCATCAATTATTGCATTAGAATACTTATTTCCTAAAATAATAAAACCTATAAGAGCTAAAATATATGCTGGTACAGTTGTATAAAGCATGTGTTTTATATGATCAAATAATTTTGCTCCAGCCATAAGCGGAGCTAAGTTTGTTGTATCTGAGAGTGGTGACATCTTATCACCAAAATATGCTCCAGAAAGTACAGCTCCTACTATAACTTCTCGCGGAATTCCTAGTCCTTCTCCCATTCCAATTAAGGCAATTCCTATTGTTGACATTGTTGTCCAAGAGCTACCAGTTGAAATTGATATTAATGATGAACTAATTAAAGCTACTGGCAAAAATATATCTGGCGTTATCATTTTAAGACCATAGTATATCATTGTAGGTACAACTCCAGATAGTATCCATGTTCCTATGGACATTCCAATAACTAGTAGTATCATGATTGGGATTACAACCATTTTTAAAGTATCTGAAATTCCACTCTCTAAATCTTTCCAATTACATTTTAATAAAATTTTTGCTACTAAAGCTGCAAACATTGCTGAAGCAAAAACAGGAAAATGGACAGGTAATTTAGCTATTATAACTGCATAAGATATTATCATAAGAAGAAAAAATATAGGCAATAATGCTATATATAAAGGGATTTCTTTTTTATTATTCATAAAGCCTCCTTTTTTAAATTGAAATTATTCCTAAAATATTCCACCAAGGATAAGCTATTCCTAATAAAATAACTAACCCTAAAAACATACGCACTATAAGAATCTTTACTAAAGTACTTAAAGATACGTATCCTGAAGTGTAAACTAATAATAATCCTGCAAATTCATATGGTAATAGATATTGATCTAAAGAAACTTGAAAAATATATGTCATTACATAGGGATTTATATTATTTTCAAGTCCAAGTTGTATTAAAGGCATTGTGAAAGATGACATAGCTGCTAGAGGTGTAAGTAAAAAATTTAATAAGATACCAGAAATATATGATACTGTTATTATTGAAAAGGCATTTCCCTTAAAAAATGGTTGTAGAAAATTTTTTATTATATTTATAGCCTGAGTCTCTGCTGCAACGCTCCCAATACTCATGGCACCTACAATAAATAGAAGTGGCAATAAGTTTACTTTTTTTAAACTTTCATTATTTAATAAATTTATTTTTGGAACAAAAAAGAAACTTGCTAAAATAACTAAAATCCAAGCAGAGTTGATTTTATGAATACTTTCTGTAGACATAAATAGAAGTGCAACTCCCATAACTATAAAAGCTTTTTTCTCTTTATCTTTTATTTTACCTAAATCTAAATATTTTTTCTTTAGTAGCTCTATTTTTTCTTTTGTTAGTGGTTCTGTATTTTTTGTGAATAAAATTAAAACACCTAACGAGCCAAAAGTATAAAAAAATATATATGGTAGATTATGAATTAAATACTGCATCCAAGTTAGAGTTTGTCCTGTTACTTGTTGAGCATAGTTCAGTCCAATTATAATTCCAGAATCTCCTGTTGCAAATCCCAATCTGAAAGTTGAGATAACAAAAAACCCTGCTATAGTTATAAGAGTTGCTTCTAAACTTTTAGGTTTATAACCTAAAGTTTCAATCAGCCCCATTGTTATAATATTAAAAATTACTATTTTAGCAATAACCGATGGAATAAATGGAGTTATAATTATTCCTGCTAAGGTTATCCCTAAAAGGATAGTTGCAAATGTTTTTCCAAATTTTGCAATACTCCAAATAGCTATTCTTCTAGCCACACCAGTTTCATTAAGCATTGTTGACATTAACATAGCTGCTAAAACCAGCCAAGGAATTGTTGAAGTCCAAGGTTTAAAAGCCGTATTCGGTGAGGCCACTTTAAAAACAACATATAAAGTTGGAAGTAACAAACCTGTTATAGCGTCTGGAATTAATGAAAAACACCAAAGTAAAACAGCAAATATGGTAATTGTAAAAAATGATGACGTTTTATAATCTAAATTATATCTTTGAGATATTGCCCAAATCATAATTAAGATTATAAATGTTCCAATCCATTTATAAAAATCACTATTTATTGTATAGAAAGAGCCTTTTAAGGCTCTTTCACTCTCCATTTCTTTCATTTTTTAATCCTCCTATAGATTTTTCTCTATAAACTCTTCAACTTCATCAATTGGATTAAATCCTGAAAGTTTGTCAACAATCTCATTATCTTTTACTAATAATAAAACTGGAATTGACTTTAAACTATGCTTGCTCATAAACTCTTTATTTTTATCAGCATCTAAATGGAATGCGACCATATTAGCTTCCTCTTTATAAATTGGAACTAACTCTTCTAATATAGGTTGAAGAGCCATACAGTTTTTACATCTTTCAGCTCCAACAAATATTATTCCTATATCTTCAACTTTAGAAATTTCGTCTTTAAGATTTTTTTCATTTAAATGTGCAAATAATGTAGAGTTTATTTTAAATAATTTAGGTTTTTCTTCTGTTTCATCTCCAGCAGCTACACATGCATTTAAAGCATTTGATTTTTCCCAAGGAGAAACACCTTCAACAAATATTCTCGTTGCCCCACCCAAAGGTTTTGATCCAGGAACTCTAAATGTAGAAACATCTACTTTTTTAATTGGAGTTTCCTCAGGTTTTTCCAATTGAGGTACCCACTCATAAGGAACTCTATAAGCTCTAAAAATCATATTCATGTTCATAATCTCTTTATCCCAATATGGATTTATATATTCCCATACAATTTCATAGCTTGGAGTTACTTCGATTAGTCTTCCATTAGATCCCTCTGTTATTAAAGTATTTCCATTTGCTAATCTTTGAGCTCCACTTATAAATGGGCTATAGAATCTTGAAGCATCTAATGGCATTACAAATCCAGCTTCTTTTGGTGTATATTGCCATACAATTTCCAATGTAACTGGGTCTATTTCTAATATTCTAGAATAGTCCCTTCTTGCGTTTTTCTCTCCATATTTAGATTCAGGATTTGGTGCACCATATCCTGCCCATCCACCGTTATCAAATACAAGAACGTTTCCTTCTCCAGGTAATCCTCTTGGAATCATATGAGCGTGATGTTGTCCAATGATACATCCTAAATGCTTAAACTCTGGAGTATTATAATATGGACCGATTTTCCATACCACTTTTCCAGTTTCTTTACTGATAATAGCAATTATATTTGTTTCTCTTCCATCCCAAATTATATTATCTGGATGGAATCTTTCGTCACCAGCATCGTACCACTTGTTAGGACCTAAAGCTGACATTGAGTTTATGTGCATCCAGTCCCCAACTTTTTCTGGCTCAACACTTCTTAAATTTGGATTTCTAAATAAAACATTTTTAGCTTCTTCTGAAAATCCGAATTCATCAAAATGTTCATTACAAATCCATTCCCAAATTATTTTTCCATCCTCATCAACTTCATAAATAACATCATCTAATAATAATTTATCTGATATTTTTAAGTTTCTTACTGTTTTGTGTCCAAGTATTAAAGTTTTTCCACCGTGAACTTTTGGTTCCATACCAGGTGCATAGTATCCAACTGGATTACCCTCTCTTTGAAAATCGTGATGTTGTCTAGCCATCCATTTTGGTTCTATTCCTTCGTCTTCGATATACTCATATCTATCAAATCTCCAAACTTCGTTTCCATCCCAGTCTAGTTGCACAACATCCTCATAATCTTGCATTCCAAATTTTGAACTTCTCTCTCTTTTACTACCTAAAACATATCCTCCTGGAAACATCTTTGCAGGAAAACCTTTTAAATTTTCCCAAAGTCTAATCTCTCCTCCATTCATATCTATTAGCATTACCCCTTGTCCTTTTAAAGGAAAAAGTGTATACCCACTCCATGCTTTTTCTGGATTATAAATCGTTGCTCCTGTTGGATAAATCGTTGGATGACCCATTTTGTAACCTCCCCATTTTATATTTATTTTATTTGTTTATTACTAACTCTGGACTATCTATATTTTCTTTGTTAAAAAATTTAGCTAAGTGTTTATTTTTTCTAATATCAACATATATAAAATCATCTACATCATTTTCTCTCAACTCTTTTTCTTTTTCAGAAAGATATTTTAGCCCATCGCTATCTAAAGAGTTCCAAAATCCAATGGCTACATTTTTATCTTTAATTCTATTTATATAAATATTCATCTCCTCTAAATATTTTTCAGCTGCTACAGCTGCTATAGCTCCATCGGCAGCAGCAGTTATAACTTGCTTTAAATATTTTTCTCTTACATCTCCAGCTACAAAAACTCCAGAGATTGATGAATTTAATAAACTATCACATTCAATATGACCTCTCTTATCAAGTTTTAATTCTGTTTCTTCTAAAAATTCAGTGTTAGGAATCATTCCAACAAAGAAAAATACACCTTTACAAGGAATATCCGTTATATTTCCTGTTTTTAAATTTTTAACTTTTACTCTTTCTACAGATTCATCTCCTATGATTTCATCAAGAGTGGAATTCCAAATAAACTCTATTTTAGGATTTTTAAAAGCTTCTTCTGCACTTAATCTATTACAATCTAATACTCCTTCATCGTGAAGAACTATAACTTTTACTTTTGAAGCATATTTGGATATAAACATTCCCTCTTCAATAGCTTGATCTCCACTTCCAACAACAATAACCTCTTGATTTGAGAAAAATTCAGCATCACAAGTAGCACAATAAGCCACACCACTACCTTTAAAATCTACTTCTCCAGGAATTCCTAAAACTCTAGGTCTAGTTCCTGTTGCAAAAATCACACTTCTAGCTTTGTATTCTTTTCTTCTACTTTTTAAAATTTTTATTTCGCCATTTAATTCTACCGTTCGTATACTATCTCTTACAATTGTAGCACCTAATTTTTCCGCATGTTTAGACATAACTTCACCTAGTTTTTCTCCAGAAGTTTTAGGTATTCCAGGATAATTAACTATCTCAGTAGTTTTTGCAGCCATTCCACCTATGGTTCCTTTTTCTAAAATTAAAGTTTTCATTTTAGCTCTAGCTCCATAGACTCCTGCAGCTAGTCCAGCTGGGCCTGCACCAACAATTATTAAATCATAGATATTTTCCATATTTAATCTCCTTATAAAACCAATAATTTCTTATTTCTGTGAAAATCTTCCTGTAAAAAATCTTAAACAAGCTGGTTCATACTCCCACTTTAATCCTTTTATTTGCTCTTTATTTTTGTACAGTTCTATTATTGTAGCTGCTACATAATCTAAGTGAGCATATGTATAAACTCTTCTTGGAATTGTTAATCTTACTGTTTCTAATTTAGGATAATGATTTTTTCCTGTTTTTACATCTCTTCCTGCTGATATAATTCCTCTTTCCATTGTTCTAACACCAGAATGCTCATAAATAGATGCTGCTAAAGCTTGAGCAGGAAAATCATCTTGAGTTAAATGTGGTAAAAATGCTCTTGCATCTAAGAAAATTGCATGTCCTCCATAAGGTTTTACCATAGGTACCCCTGCTGCATCTAGCTTTTCTCCTAAATATCTTATTTGATTAACTCTATGACTTATATATTCATAGTTTACAGCCTCTCTAAGTCCAATTGCCATAGCTTCCATATCTCTTCCTGCCAATCCACCATAGCTAGGCATTCCTTCAAATTGAACTACTGTAGCTGTCGCTTGTAGATATAATTCATAATCATTCATACATAAGAATCCACCGATATTAGTTAAACAGTCTTTTTTTCCACTCATTGTACACCCATCACCATATGAAAACATCTCTTTTACAATATCTTTTATAGATTTATCTGCATATCCTTCTTCTCTTGCTTTTATAAAATAAGCATTTTCTATACAACGAGTTGCATCATACATAATCTTAATTCCATGTTTATGAGCTAGTTCTGAAACAGCTTTTATATTAGCCATTGATACCGGTTGTCCTCCAGCTAAGTTAACTGTAACTGCCAAACAAACATATGGTATTTTTTCTGCCCCCACTTCATCTATTAATGCTTGTAATTTCTTTAAATCTACATTACCTTTAAATGGTAAATCTATTTGAGAATTATGAGCTTCGTCTATTATAATATCTCTGAAAGTCGCCCCATTTCTTTCTTGATGAAATCTTGTAGTAGTAAAATACATATTTCCTGGAACATAGTCCCCTGGCTTAATTGTTAATGTTGATAAAATATTTTCTGCTCCTCTTCCTTGGTGAGTTGGAACTACATATTTAAATCCAAAAAGTTCTTGTACTGTTTTTTCTAAATGGTAGAAGTTTCTACTTCCTGCATAAGCTTCGTCTCCCAACATTAACCCAGCCCACTGAGCATCACTCATGGCATTAGTTCCAGAGTCAGTAAGTAAGTCTATATAACATTCATCTGATTTTAATAAAAAAGTATTATATCCAGCTCTTTCAATAGCCTCTTTTCTCTCTTCTTTAGTCATAATAGCCATATTTTCAACCATTTTTATTTTATATGGTTCTGGTGCAAATCCTTTTGACATAATAATTCCTCCTAAAAAATATTTTGTGTAGTTTTACTATTAGTGTTATATACCTCATCTATTAATATTTTGTCAACAAGTTCACTTTTAAATATAAATTTTAAAAATATTTTTTTCTTTTTTTCTTTTAAATTTTAAAAAAAAATAAACCGAAAAAAAGTTTATTTATGGTTTATTTAAGTATTTTTTATTAGTATATTTAATTTATAAATAATTAAAAAATATAAATTTTTTTATAAACTCTTTACTTAGTTTTTTTATAGTGTAGAAAAAACAAAAAAAAAGTTGACAAATAAAACTTTATGAAGTATAAACTATCAAATTCGGTATTGCGTATGACGTTCGACATTTCGAACAGTGAGGAGAGAAGAATGAATAAAACGGTTTTAAGAGTTTTAGAGATATTTGAATTGTTAAGTAATTCAAGTAAGGATATGACAGTATCTGAAATTTCAAAAGATTTAGAGATTCCTAAAAGTAGTACTCATGATATATTAATGCCACTTTTAGAGAAGGGGTATATTTCTATAAAAAATAAAAAAGAAAAAACATATGAATTAGGCTTAAAAATATTTCAAATTTCAAATTTATTTCAAAGTAAGTTGGAAATAAATCAAGTGGTTGATCCATTTTTAAAAGAATTAAAAGAAAAAACAAATAATACAGTTTTTTTTGCAGTTGAAAATAATAAAAAAATTGTTTATCTTTCAAAATTTGAAGTTAATGAAGGAGGAATTAGAACAACTGCTCAGTTGGGATCTCAGAATGGACTTTACTATACGGGATTAGGAAAAGCTATATTAGCGACTTATTCAAATGAAAAAATAGAAAATTATTTAAATGAAATAGAATTATATCCAAGAACCGAAAAAACAATAGTCTCGAAAGAAGTTCTATTAAATGATTTGAAAAGAATACGAGAAAGGGGATATTCAATAGATAATCAAGAAGGAGAAGATAATGTTTATTGTATAGCAGTTCCAATATATGATATGAATAAAAATGTTTTAGGAGCTATTAGTATGGCAAATTTATTTACAAAAATTACACCTCAGATAGTAGAGCAACAAAGTAAAATGATGATCGAAACAGCCTTAGAAATATCAAAAAAGTATGGGTATTATGAAGAGAAACTTTATTAAGGAGGAAAAATGAAACTTTTAAAAAGTATTAAAGATGATGGTTTAATTGTAATTATCAGAAATATTTCGGATGAAGATTTAATAGAAGTAGCTGAAAGTGCATATAGAGGAGGAGCGCGAGTATTTGAAGTATCTTTAAATCAAGAACAATCATATCAACAAATTAAAAAGTTAAAAGAATATTTTACAAATAAAGATGTTCTAGTAGGAGCAGGAACTGTAACAAATAAAGAGAAAGCAATAAGATCTCATCAATTAAATGCAGATTTTTTTTTAACACCAGGAATATGTAAGGAAGTTTTGGACTATTCTAAAGAATTTAAAATTCCAATAATACCAGGGGTCTTTTCTCCATCAGAATTTCAATATTGTATAGAAAATGAATTAAAGTTATTAAAATTATTTCCAGCAAATAGTGTAAAGATGAATTATATAAAAAACTTAAGGGGTCCTTATAATGATTTTGATGTTATGGCAGTTGGAGGTGTAACAGAAGAAAACTTAGATGAGTTTTTAGAAGCTGGTCACATAGGAGTTGGTATGGGAAGTAGTCTTTTAAAAAAGGATGATATAAAAGAAAAAAAATGGATAAATATAGAAGAAAGAGTTAAAAGAGTTAAAGAAAAAATAATACTATATAATAAAAGGAAGTGAAGAGAGTGGAGAAGCGAATACTAACCTTAGATGTTGGAACAACTAATTCAAGAATCAGAAGTTGGGTAGGAAATGTCCTTGAAGAAGAAATAAAAATTCCTATAGGGATAAAGTCTGATAAAGAAATATTAACTTCTAAAATACAAGAAAATATAAACATTCTAAAAAATAAAAAAAGTGAAATAGAGGGAATAATAGCTTCTGGAATGATAACATCTAATCTAGGATTATGCCATATAGATCACTTAACTTTACCAGTGACATTAAATAAATTAGCTGAAAATATTGAAAAAAAAGAGATATGTGGAATTCCAACATATTATATAACAGGAATAAAAACAACACAAAAATTAGATGAATTAAATTTAAATGATGTTATTAGAGGAGAAGAAGTTGAAGTTTTTGGAATATTGAAAAAACTTCAAATAAAAGAGGAGTGTATCATAATTTTACCAGGATCACATAATAAATTTATACTTGTAAATAGAAATCATGAAATACTAGATTTCTCAACAACTATAAGTGGTGAATTATTAGAAATAATAACGAAAAATAGCATACTTAAAAATTCTTTAGATGCCTCATTCTGTGATGAATTAAATTATAAATTTTTACAAAAAGGGTATTTTTTTTCGAAAGAAAAAGGTTTTGGTAAAGCTCTTTTTTCTCTGAGATCTTTAGATCTATTTAACGATTTATCTTTAAATGAAAAATCTAGCTATTTATTAGGAATAATAATTCAGCAGGATATAGAATCACTAGTTTTAAATAAATTTTTAACAAAAGAAAGAACAGTAATAATTGGAGGAGCAGGAAATTTTGTAAAAGCAATGGATTATTTATTAAAAGAAAATATTCCTGATGTTAAAGTTAAAATTATTAATGACAATAAACTTTCATCAATAGGAGCACTAGAAATTGCTAAAGTAAGTAGCTTAATTAACTTATAGAAATAAAAAACAAATTAATTTGGAAAATTATAAAAATTAGGGAGGAAATTATAAATGAAAAAAATTGGAAATTCAAAATTATTATTAACAGGTTTATTATTATTATCAATGTCTCAATTTACATTAGCTCAAAAAATTATGAGAGTAGGATTAGGTGTACCTGAATCTCATTTTGAATATAAAGGAATGGAGTTATTTAAGAAAAATGTTGAAGAAAATACAAATGGGGCAGTAAAAGTAGAATTATATCCTTCAAATCAATTGGGAGTTGATCAGGAAGTTTTAGAGCAAATAAAATTTGGTGCGGCACAAATGAATTTACCAGATCCTGCTATTTTAGGAAATTTAGTAAAAGATTTTCAAATATTAAGTTTACCATATATATTTGATTCACAGGAAGAAGCAGTTAAAATTACAAAGGGAGAATGGGGTAAAGAATTATTAACAAAATTAGATAAAGCTGGATACGTAGGGTTAGGATTTGCTCCTTTTGGGTTTAGACATGTTACAAATAATGCAAGAGAAATAAAAAGTATAGAAGATTTCAAAGGTCTGAAAATAAGAACAATGCAAAATCCAATTCATTTAGAAGTGTTTAGAGCGTTAGGGACTAATCCAACACCAATGCCTTTTAGTGAGTTATTTTCAGCACTGCAACAAGGTGTAGTAGATGGTCAAGAAAATCCTTTAATGAACATTTATTCAAATAAATTAAATGAAGTTCAAAAATATGGAACAATGACAGGGCATGTTTTTAGTTGGGTAGTATTAGTTGTAGGAAAAAATTTTTATAGCTCATTAACACCAGAACAACAGAAAACTCTTCATGATGCAGCAGATTTGGCTATAGATTATATGGATGCAGCAGTAATTTCTGATGATAAGATGGCTAGAGAAGAGATGGCTAAGACAAAGTTAAATTTTATAGACCCTTCACCAGAATTTAAGCAACAAATAAAAGAAAAAGTGCAACCAATAGTGGATAAAGCAGGACAAAAAGTTAATAAAAAATTATATGAAGATTTCAAAGAGGCAAAAAATAAAGTTAATCAATAGAAGGGAGTATTATGAAAGAAAAAAAAGAGTTTGAAAATTATATAATAATGACATTAATGATTATGTTAATTCTTTTAGGAACATTACAAATTTTATTTAGATTTTTATTAAATTTTTCTCTTTCATGGACAGAAGAATTAACAAGATATTTTTTTGTTCTGATGGTGTATACTGGAGCCTCTTTAGCAATTAAGCAAAGAAAACATGTTAAAGTAGATATATTAGAAAATATGTTGTCGAAAACTGGAAAAAAATATTTATATGCTATTAATGATTGTATTTTAATTATTTTATTAATATGGATAGGATTTGCAGGACTTAAGATATGTTATAGTACTTGGGAAATGGAACAATTATCACCAGCTATGGAATTACCAATGTATTTAGTTTATGCAATAATACCAGTAACTTTCTTTTTAGGGGCATTCAGAGGAGTGCAAGTTTTTATTGAAAATTTAAAAAATAAGGAAAGGGGTTAATTAATATGCATATATTTGGAATAATGATGGCAGTATTTGGAATAACAATTTTTATGGGATTGCCAATAGCATATTCGATAGGTATCTCTGGTATAACAGCTTTAGTAATGAGCGGAATGAGCATTGAATTTATAGCTAAAACAGCATTTACAGGACTTGATAGCTATACGTTTTTAGCAATACCAATGTTTATTTTAGCAGGTCTTTTAATGGAAACAGGTGGAATATCAAAAAGATTAGTAAGGTTAGCTTCATCTTTGGTTGGAGATATTTATGGTGGATTAGGAATTGTAACAATCTTTGCATGTTTTTTCTTTGCTGCAATATCAGGGTCTTCACCAGCAACTGTTGCTGCGATAGGCTCAATGATGATTCCAGCAATGGAAAAAGAAAAATATGATACAGCATTTGCAGGGGCTTTAACTGCAGCAGCAGGGTCATTAGGAGTTTTAGTTCCACCATCTATAACAATGATTATTTATGCTATCACTGCTGAAGTTTCGATAGGTGAATTATTTATGGCAGGATTTTTGCCTGGTATTTTGATAGCTATAAGTTTGATGATAACAGTATATTTTATTTCTAAAAAAAAGGGATATAGGAATGTACATGCTAAAAAAGCTAATTTAAAAGATTTTTTAGCAGCTTTTTCAGATGCTAAATGGTCATTAGCAACTCCTTTAATTATATTAGGAGGAATTTATAGTGGTGTTTTTACTCCAACAGAATCAGCAATAGTAGCAGTTTTATATGCTTTCATTATAGGAGTATTTGTTCATAAAGAAATAAAATTAAAAGAGATTCCAGATATTTTAACAAAAGCAGCTTTAACTACTTCAACAGTCGTTATTATTTTAGGATTTGCCATAGCTTTTGCTAGATATTTGACTTTAGCGCAAATTCCTCAGCAGTTAGCACAAATAATATTAAGTTGGACAAATAATGTATATATGATTTATTTACTTTTTATTATATTAGCTTTTATAACAGGAACTTTTATGGCAACAGAAGCACAAATACTTATATTTACCCCAATGTTTTTGCCTATATTAAAAAATCTTGGAGTTTCTCCAATACATTTTGGAATTATATTTATAATAGCTGCACAATTAGGATTTTTGACACCTCCTGTAGGAGTTAATTTATTTGTCGCACAAGGATTAACGAATTGTTCAATGGTAACGATCTCCAGAAGAGTGGCACCATTTTTAGTAGCAATGACAATAACACAGCTGTTGTTGATGTTTTTTCCATCGATAGTTATGTTTGTACCAAAATTATTTTTTTAGGAGATGAATTATGAAAATTAAAAGTTATGAATTATTTGAAGTACCCCCAAGATGGCTTTTTTTAAAATTAGAAACTGATAATGGGATAGTGGGATGGGGAGAACCTGTTCTTGAAGGAAGAGCCTCTACCGTAAAAGCTGCAGTAAAAGAATTAATTGAAAATTATTTAATAGGAAAAAACCCTTTAGATATTGAGGATCATTGGAATGTAATGTATAGAGGTGGCTTTTATAGAGGTGGCGGAATTATGATGAGCGCCCTTGCAGGAATTGACCAAGCTTTATGGGATATAAAAGGAAAATATTTGAATCAACCTGTATATGAATTAATGGGTGGAAAATGTCGGGATAAAATGAAAGTATACTCTTGGATTGGTGGAGATCGACCAAATGATGTAGCAATGGCAGCAAAAGAAAAAAAAGATCAAGGATTTCAAGCGATTAAAATGAATGCTACAGAAGAGTTACAGTTTATAGATAGCTATGAAAAGGTAGATCAAGTTTTAGAACGAGTTGATGCTATAAGAAAAGCAACGGGAAAATATTTTGGAATTGCTGTTGATTTTCATGGAAGAGTACATAAGCCTATGGCAAAATTATTAGCTAAAAAATTAGAGCCATACGATTTGATGTTTATAGAAGAACCTGTGCTTTGCGAAAATAAAGAATCATTTAGAGATATTGCGAATTCTTGTTCAATTCCTTTAGCAACAGGAGAAAGATTATTTTCTAGATGGGATTTTAAAGAGATATTAAATAGTGGTTATATTGATATAATTCAACCAGATTTATCACATGCTGGTGGAATAACAGAAGTAAAAAAAATAGCAGCAATGGCAGAAGCATACGATGTAGCACTAGCTCCTCATTGTCCATTGGGACCAATAGCATTAGCATCATGTTTACATGTTGATGCGACGAGTTATAATGCAGTTATCCAAGAACAAAGTATGGGAATTCATTATAATCAGGGAAAAGATGTTTTAGATTATTTGATAAATAAAGAAGTTTTTGAATTTAAAGAAGGAATGGTCGATATTTTAACTGGTCCCGGATTAGGAGTAGATATAAACGAAGAATTAGTAAGAGAGTTGTCTAAACAAGAACACAATTGGAAAAATCCTATTTGGCGTCATAAGGATGGTTCATTTGCAGAATGGTAAAAATTAGGAAATAAGATGGGAGACGTAATTTACGTCACCCTTTTTTTAAAAAGGAGAATAAAAATGTTAAGACCAATTGGACAAAGAGTAATTATTAAAAAAAATGATTTAGAAAAAAAATCTAATAATGGAATTATATTGATTTCAAATCACAATGAAAAAATTGGAATAGGAATAGTGAAAAATATAAGTAAAGATTTAGAAAATAAAGAATTGAACATAGGAGACATAATTTATTTTAATAATAAAAGTGGAGTAGAAATTCAGTATAAAAATGAAACTTATATAGTTTTAGAAATTGAAGATATATATGCAATTAAATAATATATAAAAGGAATTAGGGAGAAATAATGGCAAAAATATTGAGTTTTAATACAGAAGCTAGAAAAAAACTAGAAAATGGTGTTAATCTAATAGCAGACGCTATAAAAGTTACACTGGGTCCTCGCGGAAGAAATGTAGTTTTAGAAAAAGAATTTGGATTACCATTAATAACAAATGATGGGGTCTCAATAGCAAAGGAAATAGAATTAGAAGATAAGTTTGAAAATATGGGAGCTCAATTAATTAAGGAAGTTGCGAGTAAATCAAATGATATAGCTGGTGATGGAACAACCACAGCTACAGTTTTAGCTCAAGCTATTGTTAAAGAAGGGTTAAAAGAAGTGAATAATGGACATAATCCAATGTTTATAAAAAAAGGTATAGAAAAAGCAACTAAGGAAGTTGTTAAAAACTTACAAAATATGGCAAAAAAAATAGAAACAAAGGAAGAGATTAGTCAAGTTGGAGAAATATCATCTGGAGATAAGGAGATTGGAAACTTGATTGCAGAAGCATTTGACTATGTAGGTGAAAATGGAGTTATAACAGTAGAAGAAGGTAATATATTAGACACCAAATTAAAAATAATAGAAGGAATGAGTTTAGAGAGAGGGTATCTATCTCCTCATATGGTTACAAATCAAGAGAAAATGGAAATTAACTTAGAAAATCCTTATATTCTTATAACTGATAAAAAAATTAATAATATAAAAGAATTACTTTACATTTTGGAAGAAGTTTCAAAAAATAACTTATCACTTTTAATAATAGCAGAAGATATAGAATCAGAGACATTAGCAACACTTATTGTTAATAAACTTAAGGGTAAATTAAATATTGCAGTAATAAAAGCTCCATCTTTTGGTGAAAATAGAAGTAACCTACTAGAAGATATTTCTTGTGCAGTTGGAACAGAATTAATTTCGAACGAAAAAATAATGAAATTAGAAGATATAAAGATTGAAAACTTAGGAAGAGCGACGCATATAAAAATAACAAAAGATAGAACTTTAATTTTGGGAGGAAAATCTAAAGAAATAGATATTCAAAATAGGATAGAGTTTCTTAAAAAACAAATAAAAAGCTCTTCATCAGAATATGATATAGAAAAATTAAAAGAAAGAATAGCAAAACTTTCAAAAGGTATTGCAGTTATAAAAGTTGGAGCTGCGACTGAAATTGAAATGAAAGAAAAGAAATTAAGAATAGAAGATGCTTTGAATGCAACACAAGCTGCAATAGAAGAAGGGATTGTTCCAGGTGGAGGAGTTGCACTGATTGAGATTAGTAAAAAAATAGAAAATTTAAAATTAGAGGGCGAGGAAGGGATAGGATTTGAGATTATTAAAAAAGCTATATTATCTCCACTAAAACAAATTATAGAAAATTCTGGATTAAATGGAGAAACTATAATTGAAAAAATTAAATCTCTACCCGAAGGAATTGGTTTTGATGCTTCAAAAGAAGAATATGTTAATATGATAGAAAAAGGTATTATTGATCCTGTAAAAGTAACACGAACTGCGATACAAAATGCCTCTTCAGTTGCTTCTTTAATTCTTACAACAGAAGTATTAATTGTAAATAAATAATGTTTTGAGGTGAGGAGTGGAAAGTATTATTTTACCAGAAAGTTTTGTTGATTTAACGATAAGTAATCAATTAAAAAAAGATTGTTTTAAATATAATAAAATAGTAATTATTGGAGGAGAAACAGCTCTAAAAAAAATAAATAATGTAATTGAAGAAGTTTTAATTTTAAAAGAAAAAGAAATTGAAAGTTTACAAGAGAAGAATTAAAAAATTAAGTTATTAATAAATTTAAGAAAGGAGAAAAAATTATGGAATGGGATAACGAAAAAGAGTTATTAGAGCTTATAAGAAAAGAGTTATATACATCTGTAGTTGGAGATATATGTGATGAAATAGATTATCATAATCAATTTCTATCTCAAGATATAAGACCTATAGAAACCCATAAAAGAGTTCCGGTAATGGTTGGAAGAGCTATGCCTGTTGTTGAAGTAAATGTTTTTGAAGAACCAAAAGAAGGGTTACCTTTTGGTAAAATGTTAGAAGCGTTAGATAACTTAAAAGAAAATGAAATTTATATTTGTGCAGGAGCAGCTAAAAATTATGCAACAATAGGAGAGTTAATGTGTACTGCTATGATTGCTAGAGGAGCAGTTGGAGCTATTAGTGATAGTTTTATAAGGGATGTAGAAGGAATTAAAGAATTAAATTTTCCGGTTTATTCTACTGGATTTTATGCTCAAGATCAAAGAGGGAGAGGAATGGTTATAGATTATAGAGTTCCAGTACAAATAAATGGAGTGAAGATAAATCCAGGAGATTTAATAATTGCAGATATAGATGGAGTTCTAGTTGTACCTAAAGAAAAGGAATTAGAAATAATAACCAAATCTTTGGAAAAAGCAAGAGGAGAAAAAATTGTTCAATTAAAAATAAAAGAAGGAATGTTGGCCTCAGAGGCATTTAAAAAATTTGGAATTATGTAGAGCGAGGGATGTATGGAAACAAAAACATTTAATAAGATATTTTCAGGAGATGAAGGGGCATTAAAAAGAGCTTTGTATAAGTCTATGGGATTTACAGATAGTCAATTAAAAAAACCCTTGATAGGTATAGCAAATTCATTCACTAGTGGTACACCAGGACATTATAATCTAAATGAAATTTCAAAAAAAGTAAAAGAGGGAATTATAGCAGCCGGAGGAACTCCTATAGAATTTGGAACAATCGCCCCATGCGATGGAATTGCTGAAGGTCATATTGGAATGAAATATATACTTCCTGCAAGAGAAATAATAGCTTCTTCAATAGAAATAATGGGAAGAGCTCATAATTTTGATGGAATTGTATTGCTAGGATCCTGTGATAAAATAGTTCCTGCGATGTTGATAGGAGCTGCAAGGTTGAAAATACCTGCTGTTTTTGTAAATGGTGGACCAATGTACCCAGCATATTATAATAATAAAGATTGGGATGGTAATATTATTACAGAAGCGATAGGTTGGAAAAAACAAAGATTAATTACAGAAGAAGAATTTAAAAATATAGAAGAAATAGCTGAACCATGTATTGGATCATGCTCAATGATGGGAACTGCAAATACCATGTGTTGTTTAGGAGAAGTTTTAGGATTAAGTATACCAGGCAGTGCTATGATTCCAGCTGTTGAAGCAAAACGATTTAGAATAGCAGTTGAATCTGGAGAAGCAATTGTAGAATTAATAAAAAATAAAATAAAATTCGAAGATATATTAACAAAAGATTCCTTTGATAATGCTCTTAAGTTTTTATTAGCTATGGGAGGGTCTACTAATGCGATATTACATTTACAAAGTATTTATAAAGAATATTTTGATGAAAATTTAACTTTAGAATATATATCTGAGATTTCAAAATCAATCCCAACAATTGCTTCTATATATCCTGCTTCAGAATATGATGTTATAGATTTTTATCGAGATGGTGGAGTTTTGTCAATTTTAAAAGAATTAGAAAGTAATTTGAATTTAAACTGTAAAAATATACTCAATAAAACACTAAAGAATATTCTTGAAGAAATATCATATGCTAAAAATAGAAATATGATTAAATCTTTTGATAATCCTTTTAATAATGAAAGTGGTGTAGATATCTTAAAAGGTAATTTAGCCATTGATGGTGCTATCTGCAAGCCAGCAGCAATTCCAGAAAATTTAAAATATTTTAAAGGAAAAGCGGTTGTATTTAATAGTGAAGAAGAAGCTAATAAAGCAATTATTTCAGGATATATTAAGGAAAAGTCGGTTATATTAATAAGATATGAAGGGCCAAAAGGAGGTCCTGGAATGCCTGAAATGTACAAACCAATGAAATATTTAGAGGGAATGGGTTTGTCTAGTAGTTGTGCTCTTATAACAGATGGAAGATTTTCAGGATCAAATAGAGGACTTTTTGTAGGACATATTTCTCCAGAGGCTTATGAAAAGGGAATAATTTCAATTGTTAAAAACGGTGATGAAATTATAATTGATATATATAATAATTTAATAACATTAAATGTAGATGAATTAGAAATAAAAAAAAGATACAAAAATTTAAAAGTACTAGTTAAAGAAGTCCCTAATGGATATTTAAAAATTTATAGAAAATTATGTACTTCTGCAGCGAATGGAGCTATTTTAAAATATTAGAATTTCTATTTATTTTAGAATTAATTTAAAATACGATTGAATTACTATATAATTTTTGCAAAAAAAAATCCTAAGATTAAAACCTAATCCAAATAATTATATTCCTCCATGGATTAATAAAATCAAGAATTAGGGCTAATTAAATATTTGTGTAAACCTTCAAGTTGGGGTAATATTAAATTATCTAACCTGGAGGTTTTTTTATGAGAAGAAATATGTCTGAGGAAAAAGAATTAAAGTAAGAGGAGGTTTTAAAACAAAATCCTTATTTCTAGTCCTGATGATCTTAATACTATTAAAAAAAATATGATGAAAATTATGGTAGAAGAATTTTACCAAGATGGGCTAGAAGAAGGGATGGGATGTATTAATCGCTTGTGCTGATGGACTTACAAAATTTTTCAATACTATAAACCTCAAATTAATCATTATCATACTTAATAGACCATCTATGAATAGCTCGTTATATAATCTAAAAAATTCGGATAATGAAGTATTCAATTCTTTAAATTTAAAAACAAAAAATTTTTTTAAAGCCATTCCACTATTCATATATAAATTCTTAAAAGCTTTTATTAGTCTATTTCATTAATTAATTTTTGAAAATTTGAGCTATCACCAATTTCTTCAGTTGGAGATAAAATTTTATCTTTCTCTATAGTAAATCTAATGTAGTAATAAATTATAAAAATTAAATATATATACTTTAACTTTTTAGTCATTAATTTAATTAAAAAAAGAAAAATATTTTTATACAAAAATTAAAAATTATTTGTAATAATTTTTAATTTTTGTTATTTATAATATGTATATAAAAAAAGATATACAACATTTTTGATATAAATATAAATATAAAAATAAGAACCGATTATTTTTGATCGATATTTTTTATAAAATTCTATAAATCTCGTATTCTCCTAATAATACGAGATTTATTTTATTGATTTTATTAAGATAGAGCTATATAGTTAAAATTAACATAAAAATACCGAGATACAAATTTATATAATGCGAGAAAAAATATAAAGAAAATTGAAGTAATAAAATAAGTAAAAAATAGATAAAAATTTATGATTCACATGTCTATTCTTTATTTTTTATTATAGGACAAAATTAAAATAGAAAAAAAGAATGGCATAGACTAAACCATTCTTTTTTGCGTATTTAAAAATTATAAAAGAAGTTTGATATTGTTTCATTTAAATTATACCATAAATTTTATTACAATTGAAACTCATTTTGTGTGAAACCACAATTTCATAAAAATAAATTAGCTATAACCAGAATTTTATTTATAGATTCACAATAATCTTATCATCGCTCTTTTTTAATGTAGAATATTTTTTACTTACTTTAAATAACTTTCAACATATATCTTTATTTTTTGCTTAGTTCTACAAATTGCATTATCTATTCTTTTTACTTTTTCATTTAATTTTTTAGATGTTTCCAAATATGTGTATCCTTGGCACATATATGGAAACACCTTTTTTTCAAGTGAAGTTAAATTTACATCTAAATATTTTTTTAACCCTTCTAGAAACTCTTTTCCTAAAATCATCTCTTCAGGAGAGTAGTAAGCTGATGACTTAAAGTAATGATCTATATCAATCTCTTCATCTACTGAACTATTATTTAGTGATAAATTTTTACTTGAATTATAGTTTTTAATAGCTGTGATTATCTGTCTTTTTATACATATACTTGCAAAATATGAAAAAGATACCTCTCTTTTTTTATCATATCCTTTTATAGCTTTCATTAAACCTATATATCCCTCTTGAAGTAAGTCGTTAGAGTCCCCACCTTTTAAATAAAACATTTTATTATACTTTAATATGTTTTTTTTATATTCCAAAAAAATTTTCTCTAACTCCTCTTCATCCCCATTTCTTGCTAAAATTACTCTTTCACCATCCATATAGTTTCCCCCTTGTATTAAAAAAAAAGAGTGAAACTTGATGTTCACTCTAAAATTGGCTTATCCTATTGTTACGTCTTTTGCTAGAGATCCTTTATCTGCTCCCTCAGCTCTAAAAGATACTTTTTGCCCCTCTTCTAAAACCCTAAACCCCTCAGCGTTTATTGCTGAAAAATGAACGAAATGATCCTCTCCATTCTCACAAGTTATAAATCCAAATCCCTTCTCTTTATTAAACCATTTAACTGTTCCTTTTAACATATTTCCCTCCCGATTTTAATAATGTTGGTTATATTATACAACGTAATTTTGATTATATCTATTAGAAGCTTTTTTAAATTTTTTTAAAATTTCTTCAAGAGATAAACAAGAAACTATTGTAACAAAAAAGTAGAGTCATAAACTCTACTTTTTTATTAACTTTTTACATATAACTTTCTATTAACTCCTCTATCTTTTTCACAGAAGATGATACTTTTCTTATAATATGCGAATCCACTACTCTACATATTCCATTCTTAGGATTAATTTGTAACTTCCATCCATCGTACTCTGCCAAAGTTTGCCAACTATCAATTTCTGATGTAAAAGAAAAACAAACCAAGGAGTCTTTAGATAAAAAATCTTCTATTTTTTCTGATGTAACTAAATCAATAAATTTATCTTGTAACGACATAAAAGCCTCCTCTTTAACTATAATTGATATTATATATACCCCATTTTTTTTAAAAAATCAAATTTTTTAAAATTTCAAATATAATTAGTCAATCTAAAAAAGATAATTGAATTCTTTTAGTAGAACCTTAAAAAGAGTTTAAAATTAAATATTTTTTATAAAGGAGTGTGAATATGAAAAGATTAATTATATTTTTAATACTGAATACTTTTGTATATGGAAAAGAACTCGTTTATACTAGTTTTCCTGAGACTTCTAGCTCTATTGACATAGTTGAGGGTTACAATAAATGGAAAAATCAAGTTTTAGATTTAAGATTAAATGAGGATTTAAGAGAACTTCAGCTTTTAAAATCCAAAGGAGAGATTCAAAAAGAACAGCTTAAATTTCTTTATAGAGATGCTGAATATAGAATTATTACAGAAAGAGAAAGCCTTAAAAATGATTTAATTCGAGCTAAAATATATTATTACTACCATAAACATCATAGAAAATACTACTACTATGACTTTAACTACAATATAATCTATTTAAATTAAGGAGGATGTATGTCAAAAAATACTTTTTTTGAAGATGACTATGAAGATTTTCCTGGAGAAAAACTTGATAAAGAACAACTTAATAATGATGAAGAGCTTGAAAAAGAAAATGCTTTAGAAGACGACTATGATGAAAATGAAGAGTGGGAAGATGAATTTAACGACTTTTACGAAGAGGATGAACTAGATTATGAAGAGCTTAGAGATGCTGAAAAGGGATTTAGACATACTCATATTCCAGATCCAGATTTTAATTTCTAATTGCTTTTTAACTTTAAAATAATTTTTTTATATAATTTTCAAACTTTTTTTATACAGTTTTCAGTCTAAATATTGTAACAAAAAAATGAGAACATAATTAATCCCCTTAAGAGCCTCTATCCCCCCCAGAGGCTCTTTCCTTTTTTTTAAAACAGCTCATCTCTTTGATCTCCTATATAACTAGCTAACTCTCTAATTCTATTTTCCATTAAATTTGTCATAACGCTTGGTGTAGATAGGCTCCAAATTGAGCCATCTTTTTTAGAATAGAGATTTGCTGCAAAAGCTATCTCTTTATCTCTAAACTTTATCCACTCCCTTTGAGAGTCTCTAAGAGCCACTTTTCCTTCGTCATCAAGAGTTACCATAAGCTCTTTATATACTTTATTTAAAACCTTATCTAACTCCTCATAGTACTCTTGCGTAGCTAATACCATCCCAGTTGTTGAATAATCTTTAGACATTTTTTCTTCACACTGTTTTTCTAATCTAGAAATCTCTTTTTCATAGTCATCTACTACGCTACCTAGTGAAGTTATAGATAAAGCTATAAAAAGTATAAAAATTGGCATTTTAAATCCGCCCTTCATAATCTCACCCCATATTTTAAAGTTACTTTCTATTTAAATTATCTTTTTTGTTAAAAATTTACCTATTTCTTTAATATCAATCCCTTTTAAAAACTTTATCTCTACTCCTGCTAAACCAGATACCCAAACTTTTAATTCTGCATCTAAATCAAATGTTCCTGAGGTCTCTATAGCAAAAGAATTTATTTTATTATATGGAATTGTATGGAAATCTATTTTTTTACCAGTTAATCCTTGAACATTAATTATAATCAACCTTTTATTTGTAAATAAAATTCTATCTCTAACAGCCATATATGCTAACTCCACTGTTTCAGTTTCTAGTAACATCTCCTCAAACTTTTCTGCTCCTTTTTTGGGATCCACTTTCTCATGCAATAAAATTGAAATATTTTTCGTATCCAAAGACATTTTCACTCCTCCTTTTTTATTTCTATATCTAAGAAACTATATTTTAAAACGACTCTAAATTTTTTACATATAGAACTAACCCTTCCCAGTTCTCAAAGTTCTTAACACTAGAGCCACCACTTTCTAATTCACACTGCATTATATAGTTTACCATAGAAGTTCCATCTTCATTATATGTACCGAATATAGTTAGTTTATAGGAGTTTAAATATCCACTTAATATACAACCTTCATCTACCACATCTTTATATTTATTTTCAAAACTTTCTAACTTCATAATTCCTCCATTACTAACTATCTTTACTTTTTAATTTTTCTCATTTTTAAATATTGCTAAAATAATCTCTCTTATTCTAGCTTCCACTCTCCAAACTTTTCCCATTTCTCATTTCTCATTTCATGAACTATAATTTTTTTATTTTTATCTAGCTGTTTTACTAAACTATTAATATAGCTAAAAGTTTCATCATAATCTTCTATCTCTTTAGATGATAAAATTTGTTCATTTTCTAATAGAATTATCCTATACATTCATTCCTCCATTTCATAAGTTATTTTATATTATATTTTCATAATTTATCTTATATATCCTTTTTATTATTAAAATTCACATAATTACACCAAAACGAAATTTTATTAATCTTGCTCAGATAACATTTTAATCGTTTTAAATTTGTACATTTATACACATTTGTTTATGGTAATATAAAAAGACAGCAGAAATGCAACTTAAAAAAGCAACACTTAGCATAAAAAAAGAGACCATTGACAAATAACCAAAATAACACTTTAATAAGTTAGACGACCAAATCTAATTATTAAGGAGTGTATAAAGGATGTTGCCAATGATCAATAAATATAATATCAAAACTATGTATTCTGTTCAAGGAAAATCTTTAAGAGAAATTGCTAGAGAAACTGGACATACTTTTAGAACTGTTAAAAAATATGCCTTAACTGAAGATTTTTCAGATAAAATTATTAGAAGACCAGGAGTAAGTTCGCTTGATCCATTTAAAGAAATAATTAATCAGTGGTTGATTAGTGATTTAGGTTCTCCTCGAAAACAGCGCCATACTGCTAAAAGAATTTTTGAAAGATTATGCGAAGAATTTTCGGATACTTTTAATATTAGCTATAGAACAGTTTGTAAATATGTGAATGAAAAGAAAAAAACTTTAAAAGATTTCTCAAATAAAAATATAGGACTTCTTTCTTTAACTCATTTACCTGGAGAAGCTCAGCTTGACTTTGGTGAAACGCAGTTTTCTATGAATGGAGAACTAATAAACGGTTATCATTTGGTAATTTCTTTCCCATATAGCAATCATTCATACGTTCAAATTTTTCCGAGTCAAAATCAAGAAGCTCTATTTCAAGGTATGAAAAATATATTTGATCATATTGGAAAAGTACCAAAAGAAATTTGGTTCGATAATATGTCTACTGCTGTTGCTCAAATAAAAAAAGGAAAAGAAAGAAAATTAACAGATAGATTTATTCAATTTATGACTCACTATGGGTTTAAAGCAAAATTTTGTAATCCTGCAAGTGGCAATGAAAAGGGACATGTTGAAAATAAAGTAGGCTATACTCGAAGAAATCTATTTGTACCTGTTCCCAACTTTGATTCTTTAAGCGATTTTAATAAAGAATTATTAATAAAATGTGAGCAAGACTCTAATAGAGATCATTACAAAAAAAATAAGAATATTAATGATCTTTTCAAAGTTGATTTATCAGAAATGATTCCTCTTAATTCATATGCTTTTGAAGTATATAAGTTACAAAAATATAAAAGTAATAAAGTTGGTTTTGTTAAATTCGAAAGTAACGATTATTCAGTTCTTCCAAATTTTTTAAGTAGTGAAGTTTGGTTAAAAATATTTGTTGATAAAATTGAAATTTTAGATAATAACTATAAACTTTTAACAGATCATAAAAGAATATATAAAAAAAATACAAAATCAACTAATTGGAAGGATTGGCTCAAAGTCTTAGAGCGAAAAATATCAGCACTTGAATACACTGATTTCTATCAAGAACTCCCTGAAATTTGGAAAATATATTTTAAATCTAAAGATTGCATTGAAAAAAGAAAAATTGTTTCAGCTCTTGCTGAAATGCTAATAAGCAGTGATTTAAGTATGGCAACAAGAGCGCTTGAATCTAATTTAGATAAAGGTATAAATGATATTTCATCGCTAATTACAACTTTTAGGGCATTTAATGAGCCAAATAAAATATATGCAGAGCTTAATCCTGATGAGATAAATACACCTTATCAAAATTCAATGGAACCAGAGTTATCAATATATGATATTTTAATGGGAGGGAACTAAATGGACACACTAGAAAAGTACTGTAAAAAACTTAAGTTAGGCAGTGAGATTTTAGAGGAATATGAATCTATTCCTCTAGATGATAAAAAAGATTTTTTAACAAACGTACTAGAAATAAGTATAAATTCTCAAGAAATTAGAAGAAAAAATAGGCTGATTGCTGAGGCTAAATTCGATGTTGTAAAAACATTCGAAGGCTATTGCTTTGATGACATACAGTTACCCGAAGGTTTAAATTTAGAGGAAATTAAAACTGGTAATTTCATAGAAAAGAGTCACAATTTAATTTTTTATGGTTCCGTAGGAACAGGAAAAACATATTTAGCAACAGCGATTGGTGTTGAAGCTTGTAATCAAGGCAAAAGGGTTAGATTTTTTAAGGTTGCTACTTTAATAAATGAATTAATAGACGCATATAATAAGGCAACACTTGGTAGATTTCTAAAGAATTTAAAAAAGTATGATCTAATTATTCTAGATGAACTGGGATATGTTCCAATAGGAGAAAAGGGCGCAGAACTGCTATTTCAAGTCATCGCTGATTGTTATGAGCGAAAAAGTTTAATTATCACAACTAATATTGAATTTTCTAAGTGGAATGGAATTTTCATGGATAAAAAAATTACAACTGCAATATTAGATAGAGTAATTCATTACGGACATTTAATAATTTTTAGTGGAGAAAGTTACAGATTAAAAAATGCTATATCAAGAAAAAATGGTGGTGCTCTTTAAAAATGCTACAGTGCTGCTAAAAAAAGTTGCAAAACACACACATTTTATGTATAATATATTTACCTGAACTTTTAATAATCTATTTAACTTCTCACAAGTTAAATAAAACTAAACAGGTACCTTTCCGGTACCTGTTTTTGTTATTTTAATATTTTTTATATGGCTAATTTTTAGAATAAGAATCCTTTTCCATAATAAAATTCAACTACTATAAAAAAAGTCATCAAAATAATAACTACATACTTTTTTGTTTTTTCAAATAATTTTTTTTCTAATTTACGTTAATTAAAAAAATTGTTACAAATGTGGAAGTTAAATTTTTTATTTTCTATGTATAGATTATGGGACCTTTATTGTGTATTTAATTTTGTTATACTTTTTATTTATAAATAATATTTCTGATAATCTCTTACTTATTTCTCCAACTTCTTTAACTCTGTTTTTCTATTTCTCTTATTTCATCTCTCAATAAAGAATATTCTATTAGATTAAAAATAAAATCCTTTATATCAGTTATTTTTGAATCTTTATCTAATTTCAAATCACCTAATATTATTCTATTATCATTCAGTATTCTTGGGCATTTCTCTTTTATATAATCTAATACTATTTGATTTTTTACAGATCCTTTATTTCCAACTGTCATTCTTCCACTATGAATAACTTGGTATCCATTTTTAATTTTCTTAAAAGTACTTTTAGTCAATCTCAGTTGTAATGAATGATGTTTTATTGTATTATCTTCTATTCCAACTAAGATATATCCAAAATTTATTCCTAGTGATATCGTATAATAGTTTTCTTTATATTTCACTAAAAAAATTCTATATAAACCATTCCAACCATCACCACTAGAATTTCCAAAGCTCTTATTTAAATTACCATTATCTTTTTCTATATATATTAAATCATTCCCACAATTTTCAAGTCTTACAGATGTATCATATAAAGAATCTATAAATTTTATTATCTCTATTTTTTCTTTATCATCTATATGCTCTGTTATAAGTGGGTAATAGCATTCTAATAAAAATTCTATATCATTATAATCTTCTTCGTTACATCTTATCCATTTTTGTTCCTTAATAATTTCTTGGCCTTTATTTAATAACATATCTGAATACTTAGGTATCTTCTCTAACTTCAGAAATTCATTATCATCTTCTTTATATTTTTCAATGTAAATATCAATTCCGTTTGTCATAGCTATATATTTGGGTTCTAAAACTTCATCATATTCTCTTAATTGCTCATATACTCCATTACACAAAGGTATCTTAGGCTCTTTACATTCAATAACTAATAATGGAGTTTTTTTATTATCAATCTCTTCGAATACAACTATATCTGCTCTTAATTTATTTCCACTTTCTATTCTTGACAATGGAAATTCTACCTCTAACATCTTCTCAGGAACATTAATTTCTTTTTGTAAAAATTCTATTACTTTTTGTCTCACTTCTTCTTCAGGAGTTACTTTTATTAATTTTTTTCTACTCTTACAATCAATAAATTCTTCTCCTTTTATTTTTATTTTATCTATTTTGTATTTATCCAAATTAAACATTATATTTGTTCCCCCTACTTATTAATGATAAACTTTACAAGGTCCACACCCTCTATTTTCACACCTTTTATTCTATATTTCTATACTTTTAACAACAGTTTCTACAATCTTATTGTATATATCTTTATCAATTATAGGGTACTCTATCTCAAATACCATAAAGTATGGTTCTGAATTTGCTACTAATTGAACTCTTTTATAAAAGATTTTATCATTAATAATACCTGAGATAATATATAACCCTTTTGACTCTTTCAACACTTTATACGTTACGTTTGCATTTCCATAATCATTGTACAATGTATAATAGTAATTATTTTCAACGTTCTTTAAAAGATTAGAATCATCAATTTCATCATTGATAAGAAGCAATGAATAAGTACCAAATATCAGCATCGAGGTTTCTTCATCAGGAGAAAGAAATTCTCTTCCATCATTATTTTCAGGAGGTGGTTGCATAAATAATATTTCAGCAGGATATTCTAAAGAAAATCCAAATCTACTATTAACATATTGTCTATATAAAACTCCATCCACTTCCCTTAAAGCAAAACAGTAAGTTGATACTATTAAGAATAAAGCATAAATTATTTTTTTCATAAAAAACCTCCAGTTTGAAATAAAATCCTAAATTAAATTACTGTTCCGGTTTATTCTATAAATTTGGATAGATATACTCTAAGATTTTTTTTACTGACTCTTCTCTTCTTTTTGCAGCATCTTCCTTTGTCCAGTGTTCAAGGCTTGTAATAGCTTTTACGACTTCATATTTGCTGTCTTTATACTTATTTTTTTTCTGTGAAAAATCATAATTACCTATTGATCTATTTATATTTGATTCCAGTATCATCAAATTTCCTATGCTGTTTATCTCATCTCCCCATATATCACGGACCTTTTCAGCATTATTACGGTCATTATAGGCCTGAATATGCTCTATATCTATATGATCTTTGAAAAAGTGCTTTATAAGGTTATCTGAAGTATACTCGTCAAGGTTTTCATGTAGCATAGCATATATTCTACAAAGTAAGTTTTTTGCTGTGGTCTTAGTTGCCAAAGGTTCGTTTATCTTGTTATTAAACCAGTGGGATATATTTCCTCCATGAGGATGAGTTTTAGTTACTTCTTCTATTTTTGAAAAAATTGCTTCCAGAGACTCTCCTTTGAGAACTCCAGCATATATTTCTTTCATAAACGTCATCATAATATTTATCTGTTTGTCATAGACAATACTATATACAGTAAAGAGCTTACACAGCTTTTTAATCAGCATGGATATCTCTGCTAAATTGAAATTTTGTTCTTTAAACAATCTGTAGTAGATAATTTTAAAGTGCTTTCCATATCTTGACCAGTAGATAAGCTGTTCTTCAAATTTTGCCTCTGTAGAAAGATTCTTACGTATCTCTTCCCATAAAAATCTGGCTTCAATAAGACTCTTTATGTCGGATAAATCTAACTTTATCTTATTAATATTTTCTTCTGAAAGAAGGTTGGAATAAAATTTGTTCCTAATCAGTCCGTCAAAGACCTTCTCAAAGAAGGAATCTGTTCCCATTTTAATAACAGTTGGTGGTAATTCATTTACTGAAATCAGATAATCTTTATACAGCTCTAAGATCTGACCCATTGTAATAGCAGTACCGTATTTTTTATTCTCTTCGATAACTTTTTTATATAACCCGTCTATTTCACTAAAAACTTCTTTCCCAACCTGGAGTGATTTCTTCATATATTCATAAATCTTTATTTTGAATACATCGGCTCCATTTAAATCCATTCCACTGGTATTTATAGTATCAAAAATATTCAGAGTTTCTGTAAGAGTTGCTCTGGTTTCTACAACGACAAACTTGAGGTTATTCTTTATATGGTCGATGAATTTCACTCTCATAGTGTTCAATATATCGTTACTACCTTCTACAAACTCAGCTATTGTCTTCAGATTTAATTCATAGATATTTGATGTTTCGATATCTACGGCTGAAAAGTCTCTTCCTCTGTATTGCTCAAAAAGTCTCTCAAAATTATCCTGCTGACCTCCTACATCAGTCTTGAAGTACGGCTTGGGATTTCCCTCTCTATCCTGTAGATACAGCATTAAAAGGTTTAGTGTTGTGAGACGCTGCTGCCCGTCAATAATATCAAACCCACCCTCCTCATTACTTCCTAGCTGAATGGTTCCTATAAACATATTTTTTCCCAAGGATTCCATTATTCCATTCAAAAATCTACTAATCTGAGCTTCCCCCCAAGAATAAGGCCTCTGATAGATAGGAATTGTAAGCTTCATATCTTTTTCTTCCAGTTCCTTTAAGTTAAGGCAGTAAGACTCTATAAAAAAGGACTCAGAGCTATCCTCGTAACTATCATCCTCTTCCTCTTCTTTCGTGGCTTTTTCTAAAAGTTTTCCTAAGGATTCTATTAGTCCTTCATTCTTAATATTATTTATAGGAGACTGGTAGGATCTGAATTTTGAGGTTATCTCTTTTATTATCTCACTGGTACCGTATTCATAGATTTTTATTGAATCAGGGCAAAGTCCTATTAGGTGTCCAAAATCTTCCTCCTCCAAAGAGAATTTATACTTTTCTTTCACCTTTCCAACTGTAAAACTATCCCACTTTGGGGCCCTAGGAATTACAATAAAATCCCCACTTTCCATATTCAGCATATTTTTTAGGTTATTATATTTGGATATTTTTCTTTCTTTAGATTCCTCTGACCAATAATAGTTTTCAATCCATACTTCCTGAGGAACACCCTGTCCTTCTTTATCTAGTAAAGACATATTGCTAACTCCCCACCCCTGCCGCAATCTTCCCTGTTCTAACTCCTTCAATACGAAGTCATTCCTATCTATCCTGAAGATATAATATTTCATGAAATTCTCCTTTTTTATTTATTAACAGACTGCACAACCATAATAACAGATTCAATTAGCAATATTCCCAATAACACTTTTTTTATTTTTGCTGTAGTCTCATTACACTCTCTGTATCCCTTGATTTTATTAAGTCAGATAATAACTTTTAAGTCTCTTTAATATATATAGTTTATTTGTAACTCTATCTTTTTAAAATCTGTATTTTTTAATCTTAAAATTTTATTTTCTTCATCCGTAAGAAAAAGATCTCTTTTAACTTTTGAAAACTTTTTAGCAATAACTTTTAAAACTTCATTGCTCATAATTATTTCCCCATCAATTAAAGTGTATTCTATTTCTAATTTTTTTAATTTTTGAATTAATTCAATTTTTCTTTTTTCGAGTTCTTTTTTATAAAATTTATCAATATAAATATTTAATTCCAAATGACTAAATTTACAAAAATGGTTTTCTATTTCTGTTAAGTCAATGCTTCCATATTTATTAAAAAATTTATTTATCATATACTCATCTATTGTATGAGTTCCATCTTCATCTAAATCAAAATCTACACCCATATAATATAATTTTTTTATAGTATCTTCATTTGATATTTTTAAATTTTTTTCAAATTTTTTATTAATATAAACATATCCTGTTTGTAATATTAATCTAATATCAAACTCCTTTGTTGTTGATAAAATCCATCGATATTCTCTTAACCAATATGCCAGTGCACTAGTACTTAACATTAATCCATCTTCAACTTCTTGATATTTTATTTCTAACAATTCAACACACATAAGATCAAAATCCTTTTGCTCTTCTTTGCTCTCTAGAAATATAAAATCTTTCCCTAATAATCCAAAGTTCTCAATAAGCTGCATAACATCAATTATATCCATTTTGCCTCCTTAGTAGCACAAGTCAAAGAGATAAAAAATTAGTTATTCCCAAACTCTTTCCTTAATTTATGTATTGCAACTTTTGTTATTACTAATTTTTATAATTCATAAATTTCAAGTGAAAGATTATCAGGATCTTGAAAAAATGTAAATCTTTTACCTGTTATTTCATTCACTCTAATAGGTTTACATTGCATCTTTTTAGAATTTAAATATTTCACCATTTTAAATATATTTTCAACTCCAAATTTTAAACATTGTTTACTTATAAATTTTTTAGTATCCAATTCTTTTTCAAGTTTACTTTTAGGTTCTTTAACTGTTTTATTGCCATGTTCTCTAACAGGGCTATAATTATACGATGGACTCCATCCTCTAGTAAATCTTCTCGGTCTCATATTTTCTCTTATATTATATTTTTAGTTTTTATTTATAATACAACTCTAAAATTTCTTCTAAACTTAAAGGTAGTAAATAACCCCTATCATTATAAAGTTTAGTCACAATTTTTCTTATTCCAGATCTATTTCCATGATGTATTTCTCTATGGCACATAGGACAAAGTGAAAATAAATTCTCTGGAATATCTAAATCCCACTCAAATTGTTCTTGAGCATTCATAGGAACAAGATGATGTGCTTCCATATATGGAATTCCTTTACCACTTATAAAAGTTTCATGATTTATTTGATGCTCACATTTGTAATTAGCAGATTTTAAAGCTTGATCAGCAATGCTACTATTTCTAGAAAAAGCTTGTCTTGGTGTAATTACTTCAGATCTCTTAGGTGCTGCCTTGAGTTTTAAAGTGTTACTTTGAATAGATTTAATTTCATTTATTTTGTCATCAGAGGGAGAGATACTATCTTTATTTAATAGTGCTTCTAATTCTTTAAAATAACTTTCCCGTTCTTCAAGTGATTTTAAAGCATAAATATAAGCTTCATTATCTCTTGCGTTTTCTTTTAGAAATTTAATAGCTTCATCTCTATTTTTAGTATATTTAATAATACTATCATCTTTGGAACATTCATATTCAAAATTAAAGTAATTAATTTGCACATTACTAAACAAATCATATATAGCTGAGCTTATATAAAGAGAGATATATTTACGGTGCTCACTTATAGGATAAAATTTTACTAGAAAATCACGTATCTCATCCATTTCTGAAGAATGGAAAACTTCAATCTCATTCTCTAATAATCTATAGTCATTTTTTTTAAGTTTGTATGTTAGATTAACTTTAGAATTTTCTAAATCAAATAAAAGTTTAAGTAACTTTTCTTTAAATACTTTTGTAATAGAGTTAGATGGATATTGGTTATTGTAAAATTGATTAAGTTCTTTAAAGGTCTCAAAGGAATACATTTCTATATTATCTATATTTACTACAAATTTTTTATCAACATAATCAAACGAGGGTAAAGAAGGATCATAACAATCTATTAAAGAGGTTCCCTTCTTATGCCTAATCATAATAGGACCGACTAGTTTACTATCTTTATATAAAATATATAGTCCTTGATCTGCTACTCTTCTTCTAAGTTCTCTAATAATAAATATTTTATCTTCATTACCTTCTAATTCTACAGTGTAGTATGAATATTCTGATTTTAAAATTTCAACTCTTTCTTCTAAGGTTTCAATATCTAACCATCCATCTATAAATTTTTGATAATCATTAGATTTTAAAGTTTTCTTAGTATTTCCATTATTTTTAAGCCAGTTTTTTTTACTTATTCTCACTATTTTAAATCTCCTGCTATTTTGTTATTTTGTTCTAAAAATTTTTATAATATTTTCATTCCTGCTTTAATTAAAAATTTATGTGTTTCATCAAACTTCTCATCTTTAGGAATATAGACAATAACACCATCTCTTCCTCTTGTTAATAGAACTCTATAACTATTAAGTCTTATCTTATGTGGATCCTGCAACTTTGTATCTAAAGTATATTTTATCCAATCATTTTCATCATGTAAAAGATCTTCACCCCAATAAATAATAGGCATATCAATTTCAAGCCCTTGACAATCAAACTCTGTAGCAATACTTTTAAAACTACAACAAGAATTTAGCGAAGAAACAGGATCATGGAACCAAGGTCCTGGATCAAATTTTTCAGTTTTATCTCTATAAACCTTTGAAGAACCTAATAGTCCATATTTTTTATATTTAGAATCTTTATATCTATTTAAACAATATTTTTTAGCTTTTCCTAATTCTCTTGTAATGTACATATTAAAGTTATTTTCTTGAATTTTTTCAGCTAACTTTTCATCTAGAATATTTTCTAAGAGATTTTTCACCCATTTTGGATATTCATTAGCTGCATGAGTTCTTAAAGATGAATCTAAATTAAATTCTTTTATGATTTTAATTTTAACATTATCCAACCCTTCAAAGTAAATTTTTAAACTTTCTGGACAAGTAACATACCAGAGCTTCTTACTACTTCTTAAAGCTTCTCTCCAGAGCTTTATCCCTTGTTCTTCTCCATGATGTATTTCTTGACCTTCTCCAATTAACCCCAAATAGTGACAAGGTTTTGCAGTCTTATCTGCTATTTCTATTATACATTGCGGCTCTGATTTTTTATAACGTTTATTCTGTAAAGCGTCCCAAGCTCTTTGTGCCTCATCAAAAACAATTATATTCGTATGAGGCTGTTTTGAATTACTAGTATATTCACTCTTAAATTTATATAAATCTGTAACAAATGTACGGCTTTGTAAAGCATATTGAAGTACCTTCACCAAAGGACCATTCCCAGATAAGAAACTCCCACCCTTACTATGATGTATAAATTCCAAGCCAAGTAAAGTTTTACCTGCCCCAGGTACTCCAGTTACAAATGATATAGAATTAGATCTACTTTTATTCTCTTTATCATCTGTAGTCCATTCTGATATTGTCTTTAATTTTTCTAGTGCAGTATATATACCAGCACTTTTAGCTGATCTCAACTCCTTTATATCATTATTATTAAATATATCTATAGCAGCATTAATTAGCGTAGGAAGTTGAGAATACTCAGATCCCATCCAAATTTTTGGATCAATATTTAGATTTTCTCCACTTAATAAAGTATTTAATGTATCTACTAGCATATTACAAGAACATATATTATATCTGCCATCTATTACTATCTTTTTATCCTCAATCATAGTGATTATAAGAAAAGGAACTACTGTAAGTTTCTGACTTTCTCTATGGTAACCTGTAATATCTCTATAATATCCTTTTAATTGATCAAGATCACTATGAGAATAGGTTTTTTTCATTTTAAATTCTAGTATAAAAACCTTATCTTCTAAAAGAAGTATAACATCAGGCCTTCTTCCACCTTCCATAGGAAGAAGATATTCAAAGATAATATGACCCTCTAAAGAAGATAATTTTTTTAACTCCTTTTGTAATTTTACAAAGCAATCTTTCCAAGCCATAACTTGTTCATTAGATGGAAATTCTCCAGCAAAGATCAATTTAAAATTGTTTATCATCTCTCCTAGCCACTGATCTTGTTCTATCTCTATAAATTTTTTGATATCTGAATCAAAACATCTCTTCACTAAAACCCCTCCCTTCTTTCAGATAAATTTGAAATCCATCAGAAAAAATCTGAGAAAATTATTCCTAATTTAAAATAAGAAAGTTTAACTTTTTTCTTAAAATAAAGATATTCTTTAGAATTAATCTTATTAAGTATCTCCATTATTATATTGTTATTTTTTTCATATTTTTCAACTAAATCAATCATAGTAAGTAATTCTAATTTAATTTTCATTTTTTTTTCATTATAGAAATTATAGTCTATAAAATCTAAATTTATAATAAGTTTAAAAAATAAAATATTTAAATTATTCAGAATCTTAATATAGGTAATTGAATCTATATTTGTTTGTAAAAGTTTTAATTTTTCTTCTAAAATTAGACTATATATCTCATTTTTTTTACAAGAAAAATTATTTTGAAATTCTTCAAATTTTTTTAAAAAATATTCTTTATGCTCGTGAGTTGTATCGTTTACCCAGAATACTTTATAAATATTAAATTCATGCATTAATTTAATAATTAATTTTTCATCTTTACAAGGCTCTAAGTGACGCCCATCTATAGATATACTCATTGATTCTTCTATTTTTTCTATTATATTTAATTTATCAAATTTTTTTAATTGCTCGAAATATTTTTGATTCTCTTTAATTAAAACATTAACTTCTAAAGCATCATTAAACATATTTGTTCCTTTTAAAGACAATAAAAATTCATCTAAAAAAAATACCTTACTATAAACATTGTCTGTTGAATTTTTTGATAACTCATTAAAAACACCCATTGTAAACTCTTTATTTAATTTGAAATAATCATCTTCTCTATTTTCTGATATTTTTTTTAGTATATCTTTCAATTGAATTTTTACATAATATAATGAAATTTGTTTTTGAATAACTTTTATTATTGATGTAATAAAGATACCCCATAGAGGAATCAACAATTCCTTTTTAATTTCCATAATTTATTAATTCCCCTTTTTATTTTAAAAGTTCTTTTTATTGTATGTTGCTTATGAATTTATTCAGCAATATTTTTTAATTAATTCTAAAATTAGCAGTACCATTAATACTGTCTATAATATCTACCAAACTTTTTGCATCTTCCATATTTGGAAAAATAGAGAAAAATTCAGCACCATAAAAATTCTTAATATCTGGATCTCTTAATTGTTTTTTATAAAACACTCCATTTTTAACATAATGCTTTATAATATAATCAATTAACTCTATTTGAACCCCACTAAACCCTTTTCCAGAAATCAACTCGCAAAACTGCTCTTCTACAGCTTTACCATCTAATCCTATTATAGATCTCAAAAATAACCCTAAAGTTATATCTTTATTTTGTTTTACTTCATTTTCTTTTTTTACTTCTTCATAAACTTCATCCACTGTAACTATCTTATTCCCAAATAATATATCATTTAACTCTTTAATATCTATATCATCTAGAACAATATTGTTTTTTAACTTAATTAATGATGCTTTTTCTTTATTTTCAAGCATTATTTTTCTAACACGATCTCTTGTTGGTAAAAAATCATATACCCCAAAAGAAATCCCCTTAGTTTCAGTTTTTATTATCTCATCAGAAAAATCTGTATAAATAATTTTTTGAGAAGAATTATCTCCATCTAAATATTTGATTAAATCTCTTAAATCATTTCTAATTTTTTCTAAAGCAATAATATCAATATCTTCCCAAAATTCATCATTATTAAGTAATTTAACTACTTCTTTTTTTTCAAGAACCTTAGGAATGCTTCCTAACTTTTCAAGCCCTTTTCCTAACTCTCTCAATCCTTTAATAGCACTTGGAATAACTTTACCTTCATCAAGTATTGATAGTTGTAACTTCATTATAAGTAAATCGAATCTCTTTGCTTTCTCATCTAAATCTTTAGAATAAACAATATAACTTATATTATTTTTAAGTTCATTTATTTTTATTTCATTTAAATTTGTTAGTTCATCTTTATCTTTATATTTTTCAATATATCTTACTTCTTTTCTTGCAAAAGCTGATGATATATCGATTTCTAAAATATCATTATGTATTGTATTTAATAAATTATTCCAAAACTCTTTATATTCCTTAATTTCTTGATATTTAATATCTTGTAAAAAGTAAGTAAGATTAACTCTAGAATTAAATATCTTTTGTGTAAGACTTTCTGGAACACATCCTTCAATCTCTTTTTGATTGCTTTCGAAAAATGTAAAATTTTTACAAAAATCAAAAATATAAAAATTTTTCTTATCAATTTCAGGTGAAAATATATTTGGACAAAGTCTAGTTCCTCTTCCAATCATTTGCCAGAATTTTGATTTCGATCTTATCTTCTTAAAGAATACTAGATTTAAAACTTCAGGAACATCTATTCCTGTATCAAGCATATCAACAGAAACAGCTATTTGAGGAAATTTAGTAACAATAGAAAATCTATCTATCAAATCTTGAGCATAATTCACTTTATTTGTAATTTTTTGGCAAAACTCTCCACCTAATTGTGGAAACATTTTATTAAAAACTTCTACTATGAACTCAGCATGTTTATCATTTTTGGCAAATATAATAGTTTTTCCTAGTTTATCTCCACCTTCTACTTTATGTCCTTGAGACATTAATGTTTCAATAACTTTTTCAACTGTATTTTTATTAAATAACCAACTATTAAGTGCTTCAGATCCAATCTCATCAGGAATATTACCCTCATCGTCTGAAAATTTCAATTCATATTCCTCTTTATCAGCATCGCTTAATTCACTATATTTAATACCCTTTTCTGGAAATTTTAAATCAATCTCCTTAACTTCAGGTAATACTAAATAACCATCATTTACAGCATCAAATAAATTATATGAATCTGTTGGTTCTCCATCTTTTAAATCAAATACTTTGTATGTATTTCTATCTATTTCATCTTTTGGTGTTGCAGTTAATCCTAATAACAAGCTGTCAAAATAATCAAAAATTGCACCGTATTTTTTATAAATACTTCTATGAGATTCATCCACTATTATTAAATCAAAATACCCTACACCAAATTGTCTTGTCCCATCTTCCCTTAGTTTATCTATTTCATTTATCATTGTTTGATATGTAGAAAATACTATTCTAGCTTTACTATTTCCTTTAGTCTCAATTAAATTCTCCAAAGTATGGTCGCTTCCAATTAGTTTAGAAAAATTTTTTTGAGCTTGATTTACAAGAGCTGTTCTATCTGCTAAAAATAATACTCTTTTAATTCTATTAGCAGTTAATAATACATCTACAATTGATATCGAAGTTCTAGTTTTTCCAGATCCTGTAGCCATTACTAAAAGAGCTTTTCTATAATTATCATAATAATTTTCAATTACTTTTGTTATGGCTCTAAGTTGGTAGCTTCTTCCTGCAATATCTGGATTAATCAGCTTTCTTGCTTTATCTAAATCTAAAGATTGTGTTCTTCTTATAATTAAAGTTTCAAGTTCTTCTTTTCTATAAAATCCATAAACTTGTCTAGGAATCTCATTTTTTTCCCATATATAAGTTTCAAATCCATTTGTATAAAATCTTACAGGATATTGTCCCCAATCTTTTTCCAAACACTCAGCATATAAAGTTACTTGATGTTTTCCTTCTTCTGGGTTTTTTAAAGTTCTTTTCGCTTCCACAACAGCTAAAGGTTTTCCATTATCTCCCCACAAAACATAATCAGCATATCCCTCTTCCTTTTTATTTGGCATTCCATTAACCTTAAATTCTTTAACATTAGGTTGATTAATATCCCAGCCAGCTTCCCTTAAGAGAATATCTATATATAACTTTCTAGTTTTAGCTTCATCTATGTTTTTAATAGTGAGCTCTCTGTGTTTTTTATTTACTTGCTCTACTTTTGAGTAATTTAATTTATTTAAATTTTCATTTTTCTCTTTTTCTAAAATTTCTATTCTTTTTAATAACTCTTCCTCTCTCATAGAAGAATATTTGTTTATAATATTTATATTAAAAGGTTTTTCTTCTTTTAAACTACCGTAACAATAAGCCATCCATGAAGTAAAATCATATAATATCTCTAAAGAAATTAGTGCGACTTCACTTGTTATAGCACTATTTTTATGAACAGCCTCATTTCCAGATAATCTTATAATATTTATTTTTTCTAACTCTTCTGAATTATCTATTATACTTTTAAATTCTGAAGTTCTTATTAAAGTTCCTAAAGTTTTATCTGTAATAATTTTCCCATTTATTTCTTTAGTGGGTTTATCCAATCCTTCTAAATCAAATAGTATATTAACTGCTAATTCTAAAGCTCTTCTACTATAAAAACAACTTGTTCTTGGTTTTATATATACATTTTCCTCTGCTTCTTTACAATCAAGATATAATTCTTTAAAATCATTTTCTAAAAAACTAAAATTTGACATCACTTTCCCCCTTTATAAACTAATAACTGTTGTTTAGCAAACAATAAAAACTATTGTTTGCTACTCACTAACTACTAGTAAAATTTAAATCTTTTTATATCCAATTATAAATTATATTTATTTTTATTTTTAGTTATTGGCTCTCCTTTAAAAATTCTACAAAGTATTAAAATAATTCCCCTTTAAACGCTTTATCTATCATAGAATCAAAATTTTCTTCTATCTGTTTTAATGATTCTTCACATAATTTTTTTTCATTTTCTATTGCCTCTATAATAGAAGCAAATTTATTTTGAAGTTCTATTGGTGGAAGATAAATCAAAAGTTCTTTTAATATAAATATTTTTAATTCTGAAAAAGTTGTACCAGAAGCTATCTTACTATAGTTTAATCTAAATATTATTTTTAAAAAATATTGAAGATATTTACTACAAATTATTTCTTCATTTCTCTTTATCCATAACACTCTTCCATCTTTATAATAAAAAGGATTATCATTATCTACACACCAAATTTTTCCATCTGGACAAATTGATGACATTAACAGATCTCCTATCTTAGGTATTGAATATTTCTTTTTAATTTTATTATAATGGTCTAATGAAATATATAACTCTGAAGTTATTTTTTCTCCCATACTTAATTTTCCAATTTCACTGCCTCTATAAAAAGGAATCCCTTCTAGTACTAACTCGCTTGTAAAAACTCTTGTACTAGAACCTACTTCTGTTAACTCACCAAGCTTTTTACTATTCCACTTCTTAGTGTTTAAAACTGGATCTCCAAACATATCTATAAATGTCGATTGAATTAACTCATCATATTTTTCTAATTGCAGTTTTCTATTATCTATAAGCTCTTGAGCTTTATCTAAGGCTTCTGCTATTTTTATCTGGATCTCCATTGGAGGTAATGGGATTTCTAATTCTTTAATGATTGTGGCTGATAAATTTTTTTGTGCTACTCCATTTGCTAGCTTACTTAATAATTTTTTTTTTGATTTCAACCAATAATTTATATAATCTAAATTAGTCCTATTATTATCTTTAGAAGAAATACCTAAAATAGCTTGATTGCAAGATAGATTCACACCTGCAAATGCAGTTTTTCCTATCGAGCCATACATTGCAAACATTAAAGTTCCTTTTTCAAAAATTTTATCTCTAATTGCATTTAACCCTCTATTTGTAATTTTTTCTTCACTATCATAAACAAATTTTCCTCTTACATTTAAATCTGATATTTTTAACCATGGTATTTGACCATTATAATAAAAATTTTCTTTTCTAGATGGTGTCCCTCCACTTGAAATGTCACATATTTTTTCTAATTTTACTTTTTTCCATGCCATTATTTTACACCTCTAACATAGCTTCAAGAGCTTGTATGCCTTCCATAATTTTCTTTTCAAGTTCTTTTATCTCAGACAATATTATAGATGGTTTTGCATATTCTACCTCTTCATATTCTACTTCTTTATATCTATTTAAAGATAAATCATAATTATTTTCTTTTATTTCAGATACAGGTACAAAGAATGATTTTTCTGTTCTTTTTCTTTCAACTTCTTTATCTAGATTCCCAAATCTTTCAATTATATCTGGAATATCATTTTCTTCTATAGGATTTCTTTTATCATCTAAAGAATATCCATCTGCTGTCATATCATAAAACCAAACTTTATCAGTTCCTCCATCTCCTGTTTTAGTGAAAATAAGGATTCCTGTGCTAACTCCTGCGTATGGCTTAAACACTCCACTTGGCATTGAAATTACAGCCTCTAACTTATGTTTTTCTATTATTTCCTCTCTTACACTCTTATGTGCATTAGACGATCCAAATAATACTCCATCAGGAATGATTACTGCTGCTCTTCCCCCTATTTTTAATATTCTTGTTATAAGTCTTAAAAATAATAGTTCTGTTTTCTTTGTTTTCGCTCCTTCTAATAAAGTAGAATTTACATCTTCATAATCTAAACTTCCTTTAAATGGAGGGTTTGCAAGAACAAGAGAATATTCATTTTCTTTTTTATAATCTACTGATAAGGAATTTTCTAAATAAAGATTAGGATTTTCAACATTATGAAGCATTAAGTTCATAGCTGATATCCCTAACATAGTTGCATCTGTATCATTTCCATTAAAGGCTTTTTGGTTAAAATGATCTCTTTTATCTTTACTTACCATTATTTCATTTTTATGATTTCTCATTAGATAATCTACACTACTAGCTAAAAATCCTGCTGTTCCACAAGCTGGATCTATTATTGTATCCTCTGGTGTTGGCTTCATTAATTCTACCATCATGTTTATTATATGCTTTGGTGTTCTAAATTGTCCATTTGTTCCACTTGTAGATAGCTTTGATAATAAATATTCGTATAAATCTCCTTTTGCATCTCTATCTTTTACAAAACTTTCATCAGAAAATATATCTTCCATTACATCCATAGTATTTTTAAGTACCTTAGCACTAGGAACTTTGTAAACTGCATTTTTCATATATTTAGAATACGCACTTTCTTCATCTCCTGAAAGTGTTTTTAAAAATTCCATTCCGTCATTTCTAATTATTTCATGTGCTTTTGAATTGTCTAATAATCTTGACCATCTTAAGTATTCTTTATCTTTTTGGTATATATATTTACTTGTATCTTCCTGTATTCCTAATAAAGCAGCACTTTGTATTGCTGTCTTTTCTTTTGACATTTGCTCTATGTCCAATCTTTTCATAAACATAAGATATGTTAGTTGTTCTATTACATCTATTGGATTAGTTAGTCCTCCCGTCCAAAAATATTCCCACATTTGATCCACTTTATTTTTTATTTCACCTGTTATCATATTAACTCCCTTCTAAATAAATTTCTATTTAATAATCTTTATTTTATCACTCTTAATTTTACCATAAAGACATACTTTATGCCATATTCTTGATACTATAGAAAGTATCTAAAGTTTATTACTTTAAAACTTCTGAAGTATAAACGGCTTTAGGAACATTCTTTTGTACTACAAGTACAGGCCAATAAAATTCAGCATCCATCCAATCATTAGCTTTTAAACCGTTCTGTCTCATTAACATTAACGTTGGCTCCTTATGAGCTAACTCTTTAGCTTGTCTTAAATCGTTGTCTCTATTATATGGCATATCTGAATAGTATCTTGAAGTTTTTCTTAATCTACTAATATTTCTATCTACTCCACAATAAACATTAATTTTATTAGAAGTACTTAAATAGTTTATTAATGAAATAAATGTATTTCTATCAACACAATTATTATTTTCTATTTCTATTGTTTTATAAATTAAATCTATTATATTACAAGCTTCATCTTTTGATATTGTAAATTTACCTTTTAATTCACCTTTATTATTTTCTCTAAGAATTCTATCAATTTCTTTTATATAATCCTTAATATGGGTTTTATATCCAGTCTGAAATCCTATTGGAGTTATAGTTTTACCTTCTTTTAAAAATTGAGTATTACTTATTCTTATTTTTTGTGGAGAACATGGTATTATTTTCCCATTACTATCAGTACTTATAAATATAATTCCTTTATCAAAATTACCTTGTTCAAAATCTTCTCTAAGTTTTGCATCAAAATCATTTATTTGAGACATTTTTTCATATAAATTTTTAGTTGTATAAAATCTTGTAACTGCCAAATCTTTTTCACTTCTATAACCATACATTCTTGAATGCTGCAAAACTGTATCTTGCTGCATTTTATTTGGGTTTCTTCCATAATAAAATCCAATTAAATTATTTATTGTAATTCCTCTATCTAATATTTGTCCACCAATAAATATATTTAAGGGTGTACGCAACCTAAGTTGTCCATCATCATCTAATAAAGTATTTATATCATTTTCTGAATTAACAATTACTTTACTTAACCATTCATCTTTTATAGCCTTTTTTACATAGTCTATAACCTCATCTAAGGATGGGTTTTCAAATCCATATTTTTCTACAGATTGAATTATATTAAAATAACTATTTTCAATAAACTTATCTAATAAAGAGGTATCTTTTTTCTGAACCTCATTTTTTAATTGCGATAATAATTCTTCTATTATATTTTCCTGTCTTGCATGAGAGTTTTTAGAAATTTCCGTATGAATTATAAAACTAAATTTATTACTTTTTCCTCTAGGATTTCCTCCATTTTGTAGAATCCTAATACAGCCTCCTGTTATAAAGTTTAAAATAGCTGTTCTTAATCCTTCTATTTTATTGCTTACTAAAATATCTTCCTCTTTGAACTTTCTACGATCACTGCTTTTCAATATTGTTAGTTCAGTCTCTTCTATTGCATGAAATAGATATTCTCCTAAAGGATTCTTTTCTCTGTCAAAATAATATTCTCCACCTATATATCCTTCTCCAGACGGAACTAAAACTGTTTCATAAGGTTTCACTGGTTTTATTTCTATGTCGTTCCCTAGATCTATATTTTCAGGCTGAAGATATAAGGAATAAGGAGTCGCAGTTACCTGGATAAATTTGCATTCTGTCTGAATTTTTAACTCATTAATTTGAGCTGCTATTTTTCTTAAATCAAACTCTTCTGTTTCTTTGTTTTTATCATATCCAACGCTCACAAAATCAGCTTCATCATCAATAATTAGACACTTTTTATTCTGAGCTAGAGAATAAGTTTGAATAAAATCCATCAGTCTAGGTAAATTATTTTTTTCTTTTTTTACAACAATTATAAGTTTTTTTTCTAATTCAAATTTAGTCATATTAGGCGATGCATTCATTATGTCAAATATTTCAACACTATCTTCTTCTAAAAATTCAGAAAATTCTTGTTTCATTCTTGCAACAGTTTGTTTTGCAAGTGCATTTGAATTTTTAGTTAAAATAACAGCTAAGTCATACCCATTATCAAAGCTTAATGATACAACACCTATAAAAGATTTAGTTTTTCCACTTTGAATTTTCCCTAACATCATTAAAGGCTTATCTTCTATTTCAGAAAGTTTTTCTACAGATTTTTCAATACATGCTAAAGTTTTTTCATTATACTCTTGTTTTTTTACTCTAAAAAATTCTCCTTCTAAAATCATCTTACTCCTCCAAAATATATACTTTATTTTAAGCAATTTTAAACAAATGTTATTTTTGATTATTTAACTCTGTATAGTCAGCTCTTAAATAAACACCATAATCTTTAACTGGAATCTTATACTCTTTTAAAAGTCTTTTTATAATATTTTTAATACCATTGGCACTTAAATTAGTTTCTATATACCCATTTACCTCTTTTATATATTTAGGATCTCTTAAGTTATCTTTAGATGATGATATTAGCTCCCTTTTTCTTCCAGTTATTTTTTTACTGATAATTATATCTAAAAATGTATTTTTATCTTTGTGTACTAAATACTCACAAGTATTTATTAAAACCTCTTTCCAATTGTTAGTGTCTATTTTTTTATTCTCTATTCTTATTCCACAAGGTCTTTTAAAAGTAAAAGTACCATAAAGATTATGCTCTACTTGATCATCTACCTTATAATTTTCATAATCTTTAGGACTTGTTTTTTCAATCTCTTCATATTCTTCAACATCCAAATCTTTTTCCAATATATCATCAATCAACTCAGATTTTTCTTTCAATTGGCTCATTATATTCATAATATTTGTCATTTTTTCCATATCACCTAACTTGGCTATTTCTGGAATGTTTTCATGAGCTATCTTATCTCTAATTTCATCTAATATATCTTTTTTTAATTCCAAACATGCTAGTAAATCATTATATTTGCTATTTTTTGTTTCTTTTAAAAAATTTAATATCTCCTTCATCTCTTGGAACTCCCCCTTAATTTAAATTTTATATTTTACTTAAAATCTTATCAGAAATATCTCTGTATTTAGTTATTTTCTCCATTGATACCTTCATCTCTTCAACAATCCTTTCTGTACTTTTCATATAAACCTTTGGTTCAATATATCTAACTATATTTAAAACTCCATCATTTTTTAGAATCTCATCACATGATACAAATTTAGATATATTTTCAATCTCTTGAAACTCCTTGTAAATTCTAGCTAGATCTTGTAACTCCTCTTTACTTATAGTTACACCACCTCTAATTTTTTTAAACTTCTCTTTTGCATCTAAGAAGAATATCTTTTTACTCTTCTTAGTTTTATTAAATATAACTAAACTTGTTTGAATTCCAGTATGATGCATTAAGTTACTTGGTAATGAGATAACTCCTTCAATAAATCCAGATTTTATAATATTACTTCTTACATCTCCCTCTACACCACCTCTAAAAAGTGCTCCTTCAGGTAATATAATAGCTCCACGCTTTTTTGATTTATCTATTGCTAAAGATAAAAAATATAAATCTGTAGTTCTCTTTGGAACTCCCCATTTTAAATAATTTCTATCCTCTTCTAAATTTACACTACTCATACTATATGGTGGATCACAAACAACCACATCACTCTCTTCAAAGTCACCATTTAAAGAATTTATTATCTCTACCTCACCATCTTTATTAGCTATACTTAGCATTAAGTTACCGAAACTACCTAGAGTAAAGTTTATTTCATAGCCACCTATCTCTTTTTTTCCAACTCTTAAAGCTAAATCTCCCTTACCAAAAGTTATATCAATACATTTTTCAGTATTTTTAACCTCTAAAATCTCTTTTAATAACTCTCCAACCTCTTTTGGAGTGGAAAATTGCCCTATTCCAGAATTTTGAAAACTATTAATTGTCTCTATGATTTCTAAGGCTATCTCTAAAAATTGACCTCTATCTATTTTTTGCTGAAATAATCTGTCTATTTTTAAAAACTCTTGAAGCTCTTCTAAAGAAATTTTTGATAAAACTCTTAAATTCTCATTTAAAAAATCAAAATTCTTTAAAACTTCAGAAAACTCACTAGCTAAATTTTCAATAGTTACCTCTTTTTCAAAAGATATATTATCTAAGTATCTCTCTAGTTTATGAGGCTCTCTTAAATGCTCTCTTCCATCTTTAAGTGAATACATAAATTCATATGTCATTTTGAACTCTAAAGCTTTTACTAGTTCCTCATTATTTAATCTTCTTTTTAAATTCTCAGTTTTAAGTTTAATTATTTTATCCACCAATAATCACCTCATACTTTGATAATATCTTTCTTTCTATTAACTCCTCTTTAGCTTTTAAATACTTTTCAGTTTCTTTTTTTTCTATTTCAAAAGCCTCTATTAAAGTGGCAAACTCTTTTTGCTCCTCTAAAGGTGGTAAATTAAAATCAAAATCTTCTAGAATGTTCTTTCTAATAACCTTAATTGTCGCACCTGATGTATTTTTTTCAAAATACTTTTCAGCTACCTCAGTTTTTAAAATCCACTGTAGATACTTAGGAACGATTTTTGTTAAATCAGGTCTCAGTATAAAGTACGAAGTACTCGGTAATAAGTTTTCAATATCCTCTTCTATTAATATTGAATCACTTTTATTTCCCTTTGCTTGAAACAATATATCATCTTTTACTAAAAAATATTTTGAATGAATCTCTTTATCATTATCTACACTTCCGTACTCAAAAGATTCAATTTTACTATCCTTTATACAAGAAGGTGTAATTAATTTATAGTCACTTTCCACTTCACTCTTCTTAATATTAAAGGGATTCACAATAGTCATACATGATTTTAACTTCATTTCATTTACCTCCGTTTTAAAAACAGTATATCATTTACTTTTATGTTTGAAGTATAATCTTTATTTTGTAAAAAGTCAATAGTTTTTTTGTTTTTTTTAACAGTATATTATTTACTTTAAAAAAATAGAGATGCATTTTGCATCTCTACATAAAATCTTATTTTAAATTTATAGTTACTTCTTTTTCTAGTCCTACTCCAATAAATTCTTTCTCATGTTTTTCAAAACAATATTGATAATAAATTTTATCCAATAAATCTTGAACATATACTATTCTATTTTCTAAATCGATATATTTAATCGTACCTGTAATCGTGTTCTTAAAAAAATTCGCTTCTAGAAAATCAAATTCATTTTTTTGATTTTTTATTATTTTACACTCTAATATATCACCATTTGTTAAAGGCTTTACTTTTCCTGGAATGCTCTTAGATGAAATTTGAAACTCTAGATTTAAGTCAGTGTTTTTTAGAAAATATAAATCTCCAATTACCCTATTAATAACAAAGTGTTTATTTAAAACTTCTTCTTTCAAAGGCTCATTTTCTAAAAAATCTTTATTACTTTTATCTAATTTTAAATATACTTCTCTTTTCTCTTTGAAAACATCTTCATCTAAAAGTTCTAATTTATCATAAATCTCTAATGCTTTTTCTAAGTTATTTAAAGGAATATCTGCAATTAATAAAGATTCTAAAATATTTTTTGAAAGCTCAAACTCCTCCTCACCTAAAAGCGTTTCCACCAATCTATAAATATCTTCTAAATTATTCGTTAAAAATAAATCTTTTGAATTTTGTATGTATATTCCTAATAAAATACTTTCTAAATTATTATTCCATCTATTATTCAAACACTTCTCATAGTTTTCTTCGTTTAAATTCTCTACTCCTATAAAAACTATTTTTAATAATTTATCTAAAATCTCTTCATTCTCCCTAAAGGTTCCTGCTATTTTTTCTACAAATTTCTTTATTTCTGAAAATTCTTTTAAATTATACTTTTTTAAATATTTATAAAAATCTAAAATTTGAATTAAGTTATCCTTTGAGATATTCAAAAAATGATTTATATACGAATTTAAAAATTTTTTATTATTGACTTGCTCCACTATATTTTCATTATTATAGTCTTGCACTCTAAATGTAGAGAATAAAAATTCTAAATTTTCACTCCAAGTTTTTAAAAATTTTTCGTCAGCTTTTCTTTTAGCTTCTTTTTTATTTTTTCCAACTCCATAATAGAAAAAATCCTCTTCTATATCTTCTAATAGATTAACCTTTAAATTACAAGTTATTTTCTCTAAAGAAAAATCTATATTACTATCTACATAACTATATTCAAAATCTATATAATTTTTTTGGAAGATTTCTTGTGCTTGAGTTATTTCTAATTTATTTATATTTAAAATATCATTCTTATAGAATGGCTCCATTAATGTTTTCAGATAATTACAACTTGGATCACATTGAAAATTTAAAAACAATAGAGATTGAAAAACATCTTTATTCTCCAATTGTCCATCTAAATTTTCATGTGCTTTCTTTTTAATTATTAAACTTTCGAAATTATTATCTCTTAATATCTCTGTAGTTCGATCATTTAAAATACAGTATTCTAAAATTTTTAAAATATCATCATCAATTTTCATTCTATTTTCAAATATTATATTTAAGATTACCAATCTTTTTACTTCAGCTCCTATAGTAACAGCACCAGTTATATCTAAAGCGTTATAATCTAAGTACATAGATTTATGTATAAAATAACTTTTTACTCTTGACATATCGCATTTAAAATTACTTCTAAGTTTTTCATATTGTTTTTCTTGATTCAGAGTATACTCAATATTTTTACGATTTTTCTGAAAAGTTTTAGTTTTTTCTAAATTACTAAACTTTAATAATTCTGGATTTTTATCTAAAAAAATTTTTTTACACTCTTTCATTGCTTCTTTTTTACTTTTAGCTTTTGCATAATAATCTTTGTTTTGAACTTTCATTTTAATCTCAAATATTTTACAGTGATCCAAACCTGATTCACTAACTACTGTATATTGTGCCGATAACCCAGTTTTTGATATTATTTGATTAAATATTTCTTCATAGTTTTTCATATAATTTTCTTCTAATCCAATATATTTAAAAATCAATCTCTTTAAGTATACAAACCCTTTTTTATAGAATAAAAATCCTATTATTTTATTTAAAAATATCTGCTTAACTGAATCAGTCATATCAACATTTTTTTCTATAACCAATATATCTTCTAACTTTAAACAATCAAATAATTTTACAGTTAGAAAATTAGATATTTTATTTGAAATCCTATAGTCCTCTTTAATTCCTCTTTCATAAAAATATGTTCCTACTAAAATATTAACCAAACTTCTTCCGCTTATTAAATAATAATCATCTGATATTTTATCCTCTTGGCTAGATGACTGAAGTTTCATATTTTTTACCGTACTATGAGTTATTAAATCTTTTATCTCTTTTTCTAAGTTATCAAATTTTGAAAATTGAAACTTTTCGTAAAAATTATTAATATTTTCTTTTATAAATAAATCTATATTACTTCTTCTTTTGTCTTTTTCTAAAGCTATATATTTTAGATAAAGCTCTTTTAAAGCCTCCATATCTAAATTTATCTTTCTTGGGTTTAGCAGAGGTTCTAATACAGTAATTTCTCTATTATTTAAATAAAAAAGATTTTTATCTTTTTTTATAGACTTAATATTTTTTTCATTTCCATATAAAAAAACCATTCCTTCATATTTTATTTTGCTTTCTAAAAACTCTTCAATTTTTTTCAGATACACTTTTATATTCATATTATTATAAGTTGTTAAAAATTCCACTTTATTTTCAAAATCAACTTCTAAAAAACTTATTTCAGGTATTTTTTTCAAAATTGTATAAATATTTTTCTTGTTATTAATATACTCTTCACTTGTTATAAAATTTCTTTTAGAACAAAACTTGTTATCATGACTTAAATTATGTGCAAAATGAGGAACTTTAATATTTCCAGATTTAAGAAAAACTGCTTCTCCACATTCATCACAGTATAATAAATTTTTTTGACTTGCAATTCTCCAAATAGTTTCTAACTCCATATTTTTCTTTCCATTTTCCTCTAAAATATCAAATGAACAAATCTTCTTTTTCCTTAATAAACAAGTTTCCATTTTCTTTACCTCCCCCACAAAAGCAATAAAATCCTATTATTATTTTACCATAAAACAACAGCAAAAACAAAAAAAACAAGAGCTTTTAAACTCTTGTTTCCACTGGATTTAATGCTACATATTCTATACTTATTAATAGCATTAAAATAATTAAACCGTTATTAATAACTTAATTCAAGTTTTTTATTCTACCAAACTTTTATATTGTAATAATTCATCTGGAATTTTTTCTTCTAATTGAAATTTTATCTTATGATTATATTTTTTTGTATCTACTTTATTTAACTCCGGTTCTCCTATAATTTTAACTTTTCCCATATTAAAATATGAAGTATTACTATATTGAAGATGTGGGAATCTTACTCCTATACAAAACTCGTAATTCTTATCAATAAACTCTTTTAATTTCTTTTCTGCAGCTTCTTTTGTCATTGAAGTTTTTGTTAAATAAATAATCTTATCAGATTCATAAATAGAATTATCATGAAAAGTTTCTTTTTCAGAAATTGTAATTGGACAGTATACTTTTTTATTTTTTTTATCCATTAACTCTCCTATTGCATTCATATAACAGTCTTCTGAACCAGAGTTAAAAAGAAACTCTCCTTTATCCAATAAATCAAATGTTTTCATTTTATAATCATGATTTTGACTTAAATATTCTATTAAATCAATATGTTCCAAGAATAATTCATATGCATTTTCTTCTTTTAATTTATTAATTATTTTACTATTTATTAACAACTCTTCATTTTCGTATAAAAATACTTTAGGTAAAGAGTACTTTAAATTATAATAGTCACTTTTAATAGCGCTAGATATACTATTTTCACAATCATCTTTATGAGCAAGAATCCTAATTAAAATAGAATTTGAGCTTTTCTCTCCTTTTAAAAGTTTTGAATAATCAACTAGAGTTTCCTTATTATAAGCTCTAAAAATAAATTGTGTTATAAATTTAAAGAACTTAGATAAAAAATCACTATCTTTAACTATATTATATTTTTCCACATATTTTTCCACAAATACATCATAAAAATTTTTACAAAGTAATTGAATAAGTTCTAACTCTTTAAAATTTGGATTTTTATAAAGTTCTAGTAAAGTTGGTATTTCTTTAAATCTGTAAAGTTCATCTCTAAACTTTTGCTTAAGTTGACTCTCTACCTTGAACTCCTTAGAAATAGACTTTATTATTTTATCCATAGCTTCTTTTTCAATTTCAACATTAATAAAAGGAGATACTGTTTTAAACCCAGTATTAGCATACTTGAATAATTTTCTTTTATCTACAGTTGTATTTCCTGTTAAAACCTCTGCTATACTATAGTTATTTTTAGAGTTTCCAATTATATCAAAAACTGTAACATATTTATGTGGATCATTCGTTCTTCTTAACCCTCTTCCCAATTGCTGTAAATATATTATTGATGAAGTAGTATTTCTAAGCATAATAATCATATTGACTCCTGGAATATCAACACCTTCATTAAATCTATCAACAACACAAACTAATTGAGTACTTTTTTCTTTATCAGATTTTAAACTTAAAATTTGTTCTTCTATTTTCTCTCTATCAACCTCATAACCACTTGCACAAAAACTAATAATATTTAATTTATTAAACTCATTTGATAAGCTTTCTGCTTCATCAACGTCTTTACAAAATACAATACCTTTTAATTTTTCTCCATAGTGCCCTTTGTCTTTTATAAGATCTTTTAAATAAACAGCTAATTTTTCTACATCAAATTTTTCTTTAGATTTTAAAAGCCTTTCATCTAGATTATAACCATAATAAGTAAAAGGACAAACTAATTCATGCTCCATAGCATCTAATAATCGAATTTCATAAGGAACATTATATTTAAATACTTCAAATAGGTATTTAGGATTATCACTTCTTTCTGGAGTAGCTGTAATTCCTAAAGAAAATTTTGGATTAAACCATTCAATTAAATTTTTATATATAGTCTCTTCTCCAATTTTATGAGCTTCATCATAAATAATATAATCAAAAAAATCTTTTGAATATTTAGAACTTTTATAAAAAGTATTTTTAGCAGTTTTATCTGTTGTAAAAATAAAATCTGCATTTGATATTTGCTCAAAAGTATTATTAGTTTTTAACTCTAGTATTTTTTTATCTTTAAATATTTTTTTAAAAGTTTTTATTGCATCAGTTAAAATAAGTCTGTTATGAACTAAAAATAGAACTTTTTTAGCTTTAGAATTTCTAACATCAAACGCTGATAAGTATGTTTTACCTGTTCCTGTTGCAGCTATAACTAATCCTCTATCAAATTCTTTTCGACACTCTTTTAACTCCTCTAAAGCTTTTCTTTGCATATAATTTGGAGTTATTTCAGATTCTAATTTTATATCAGAAATCTTTTTTAATAACTCTTTTTTTCTATTAAACTTTTCCTTGTATTCATTAATAAATTCTTCTGTAATAAATTTTGATGATTTATCATTCCAAATCATATCGAACGTATCTCTATACTCTTTTACAATCTCTCCCTCATCTTTAGCCTTGATTTCAACTCCCATCTCATGCACAAACCCAAAAGCCCTTAATGATATATTAGAACTTCCGATTAGAAGAGTTTTTTCTTTTGAATTTTCACCAAAATAACTTTTTAAATGAAATCCCATATCTCCAAATTCAGGATCATAAACCTTAGAACTAATTGACAGTTCTTTTAAAGCTTCCAATGATCTTATATCTGTAACAGTTCCATCTGTTGTAACTATTATTCTGCTTTTAGAATCAAATTTTTTTAATCCTTCGTGTATAAGAGATAATCCTGACCAAACAGCATAACTCACAGCTATATCAATTCTAGATGATTTTTCTAAAATTTCTTTAACCTTCTCTTGAATACCTTTTGTATTTCCATTTATTATTATTTTCGGATTATGATCTGAATGATTTATATCTTTATTTATAAGCGATTTTTCAATTGCTAAATCCATTTATTCTCTCCTTCTATGAATAAATTAGTTCATTTTATATTGTAAGCTAATAACCTTTATTCAATAATACTCCATCTTTTCACTGCAATTTCTGATAATTTTTTTTGTCTTGATTCTATATTTTTTATACTCCATTCTTTAAAATTAATTAATTCTTTATTAAGTTGAATTGTAGATTCACTGTAAGATTGCTTTTTTACTTCAAATGTATTATTTTTTACTTTATTATTTAGTTTATTATATAAAAGTGTTAAATTACCAATTTTATTTAAATATTTAGTATGTAGTTCGTTGTCTATATTCCATTTATCTCCCAATGCTTTTGGCATTATATGTTCTAACTGAATTTTATTATTATCTTTGATTATTGTTGTTTCATTATCATAAAAATCATTAATCTCTCTTAAAACATACTTAGCCGTAGTTACTTGTTTAATTTCTGCTGTTTCAAACGCAACTAAGAATTCCTCATCGCTTAAAATATTATCCTTTAATTCTTTATTTATAGATTCAAAATCTATCAATGTTTCTGTTGTTATTTTGGATGCTAAGTTAGAAAATAAAATTTCATATTTATTTGCAACTTTATCACCAATTACACAATTTCTTAAAAATAAAGTTTCTATATTATGAACAATTTTTTTTATAATCTCTTCATTAAAACCTTTATTCTCTAATGCTAATATCAAAGGGAAAAAAGTACTCGCATCCATTATTCTCAAGTTTGTTAAAGATTCATTTATATCCTTATCATCAAAATAAAATCCATTTTCAGGTTTTTCTAAAGATTTATATAATGGTGAAAGCTTTTCGATTTCTTCAATAAATTCCTTTGTATCAACAGGAGTAGAAATTTTATCTCTCAATCTTTTATATAAATCTTTTTCTCTAGAAAAAGAATATTTTGAATTCCAATAATGCCTAATATATCTAGTTACATCTATTTCTTCTAAAGTTTCCAAAATTTTTTGCCAAGTATTTTTTACTAACTCAAGATTTCCTTTAGATATTCTAAAAAGATGATTTTTTAATAAATCTGCTGTCTCAAGATCTTTTCCTCTAGCATTTAAAGTTTCAAATATAATAAATGCTTCATATTCATTATCTGTTTCTACATACATAACTTTTATTTTTGATAAAAAAGTCTCATAAATTTCTTTTAATTTTAAATATTGTTCATTTGAGTTTTTAGAATCATCTAACTTTTTCTTGATTTCATTATAAAAATAGTTATATGCTTCTTTTATTTTAATATGGGAAGGAATTTTCTCTACATTTACTTCAAACTCTTTTTTTCTAAACATTTGAATATAAGTTCTAAAAAATTCCTTATCTACCTCTCCTAAAGTCAATTTTAACTCATTTTTAGTTTCAGAATATCTTCCTATAAATTTTATCTTTATATCTTCATAGATATCTTGAGCATCTGAAATATTAAACTTCTCATGCAACTCATAAAAAAATCTCTTAAAACTGCCAAAAGAATTATCATTGTTGTTGTTCGTTGCTGCCCATCAATTATATATTTTTTCCCATCATTTTCGTTTAGTACAACCTGCCCTAAAAAATGCTCCTCTCTATCTTTTTCTAAAATAATAGTTTGTAGATCTTTCCAAAAATCATCAACTTCTGTTTCCTTACTCCACGAATACTCTCTTTGATAATCTGGAATATAATATTTACTTTTTTGTAAATAAGTCTCAATACTTTCAAAAGAAAAATTTTTGATCCCCATAACATACTCCTTTTGTTTTTATTTTATTTTACAAATTTACTATAATGATCTAAATATTTTAGAAAATAATTTTTAAACTCCTCCTTATCCAAAGCATGAACAAACACTGCAGGATAACTCTTTGCAAATTCATTAATAACTCTACGGCCAACTCTTTCATCTTTATCATTTGATAGATCTATTTTTTTCTTTAGAATCTCTGAAGATTCTGTTTCAACTATTGTATCTAAAAATTTTATTAAAAAATTGCTATTCTTAAATATTTCAGATTTTAAAATATAGTTATAAACATCCAGATTCTCTGTAATAAGATCAAAATATCTAATATGATCCTCTTTGTCAGGTATCATCTCTTGTATATATTCAGCCCCAAATATCAATTTATACACATAATTTTCCCAGTCAAATTTCTTTAAAACAATATTTCTAAAATCTTTTTCTGAATCTAAAGAGATTCGATATTCTGAAATCAATCTATCTTTTAACTTATCTAAAAATAAAGAATACCAAAAATTACGATCTAATAAAATCTCTCTACCTAATTTTAAATAGTTATTTCTCATACATAAAAATGCCTGACGATACTTTGCTTTTCTTGCTTCTTCATTTTTATCTGGTATATATATTGGAAAAAATAGATTTTCTTGAGATAATTCAACCTCATAAAATTCCTCTAGAAAAATCTCATCTTCATTTTTATAATTGCCTATATAGTATTCAAAAACTTGTGGCTTTCTTATTATCTCTGGATTTAGTTTCCTAATCTTCATCTTTGCACACTCCCATAATTCCTTTATAATATTCACTTACTATATTCGGAGAGATTTGATTGATAATCTCATCTATATTGTCAAATGAGACCTCTTTAATTCCCTTATTTTCAAGCAGTTTAACTATTTTTCGATAAACTCCTTTGCTTGCATTAGAAATACTATTTTTGTCTATCTCTAATACGTTCTCTTGATTTTTACAATCTACTACAATCATCTCCATAAGTAATTTTTGTAAACCTATATAAAGATATGGATAATTTAATCTTTTAGATTCTGAAATCTTTCCATATTGATATTTTTCATCTTTAAATATTAAAACAATATTTTCATCTCTAACTTCAATTTTTATTTCACTTGAAATACTCTTATCAATTTTTTTCTCAAATAGATCCACTGTGGTTTTTTCACTTCTATCAAATATAACTACATTTGAAAATCCAACAATTGAATTTTTATCTATTATAATACTTTCATTGTCATCTGTATAAAATGGATCTATATCATAATTATCTTTAAAATCTAATTCTGAACTGCTTTTTAGAATTAATTGAATTTTACTGTTACTTTTAAAAGATAGTTTTGATCTGTCTATATTTAAAATATTATTATCTGGAAGCTTGTAAAAGCTACTATCTTGAGTTTTTATAATAACATAGTATTCAATCTCTTTAGATTTTAAAAGTTCTCTTAAAAAATCTGACTCCATTTGGATATTTAACTCTAAAGAGTAAAATTCATTATTACTTTTAACATCAATATCAAAGAAAAATTTATTGTTAATGTAATCTGTTGAATTTGAACACATTATCGGATAAGGAAAAGATGCGTCTTCTGTATATATCAT